>JBBABP010000021.1:0-16277 GCA_041657585.1 Candidatus Absconditabacterales bacterium
ATTTATACTGACAAACAACATTTCGCCTGAGTAAAAAATGAATTAGATAATTTAAAATATAATTTAATAAAAGCTGACTTAGAATTTATAGCCGACAATCAAATAAAGTTAAATGACGAAGATCAAAAAAAACTTGAAAATCTGATTCAAGCTTTAGAAGATGACGAAGATGTAGATATGGTTTGGAACAACGCTTCTTAATTTTGTAAATGAAAATGTTTATTATTTTTCATAGGGGCGATTATCATTCGCCAGAAAATATTATTTCAATCCCTAATTTTTTAATCTTTTAATTTTTCAATTTTTTAGTTTTTTAATCTTTTATCCACATAATCCCGCATCATCAATCATTCTATAAATTTCAAATAACTTAATAACTTTTTTGTAGTTTGTTAAATTTGGATAGTCAGAATTAATTTTTTCTAAAAGATTTTTTAGTTGCCATAGATTGTCATTTTGTGATTTATCAATTTTGTCAAAACTTGAAAGTTTTTTTAATGTGCTTGTTATAAGATCTAAAGCTACTTGAATGGACAAAACTTTATCATCTCATCAAAAACATTTTTTTCACAATACAGATCAGATTTCATCAATATCATTATTTGAAATTCATTTACCATAAACATCTATTACAATCTGACCTTTGTATTGTATATTTTTTGCATTAATTGATTGTCCAGGATTTTGTTTGTCAAAAGAAAATTCTTTCACGGAAAAAACTGGTGGTAAATTTAGTAGTAAATCTTTAAATTTTTGAACATAATTTATTTTAGAATCAGTTCAAATTAGATAACCAAATTCTGGTATATCTCTATATTTTTCTCTAAATTTGTAATAACAAAGTTCATCATTTATGTCATCACAAGCAATCACTGCTTTCACAGTTTTATCTATTATTTTGTTGTCTATCAATATATTTTCTTGATTATTAAAAACTCGATTATACAAATGATATCAAATTATTTTATTTTGATCAGTTAAATTTCAGCTTCAAAATAAAATTTCATATTTTTTTGTTAAGTCTTTGATTTCTGATGATTTATCTTTTTTTATTTGATCTCGCAAATAATAGAAAAACTCATTTATCGAAGAAATATTTTCTTTACTTGAAGTCATAGATAACTTATCAACCAAAAGCAAAAAAGAACGTTTAGAATTTGACACAAAAGAAACGCTTACTGGAATATGAAAAAATCAACTATTGCTTTCTATGATATCTCAAATTGTTATATCAGATATTTCATTTGATTCTCAATTTTCTCAAACGTTCTTGAAAAAATCACTTCGTTTTTGGATCAAAACAATATCACTATAAGGATTATTTTGTAAAAATTTTATACCCATCATTTCTGTATCAATCTGATTTGTATATTTATCTTTCCATATGTTCAAAACTGGCAAATAAATATATTGCAAAAAATCTTTATATGGAATTTGTAGATCTCTCAAATATTCATTGTATCTTTCAATATCAGATTTAATCTGATCATTTTCTTTTGTAAGATCCAAAATATTGTCCCAATTTTTCCAAAAATTTTTTGTATAATTATTTTTTTGAAGAATGTTTGTATCGTAGGTACTTAAATTTATTAGCTGACTATTTTTTGTTTGTAAATTTCTAATTTCAGTGTACAAATTAAATCAGAAATAAAGTGCCAATACCACACTACAAAAAGCTAATGCAGACATAAGTTTACTATCAAATTCCTTATTGCCAAAAAAATTATAAATTGCGACAAAAATCTTTTTTACTTTTGCAAAAAATAAATTAACCTTTTTAAAATCTATATTTTTTTTATCTAAATTTAATAAATCTTCTTCTTCCATTTATATTTTTTATTTTTTAAAATTATTTTGATCAACAAAATCAGTAATTTCCCTTTCAACTGTTTTTTGCAAAGGCAAATTAAAATTCATCAAAGAATTATTGAAGCTAAAATTACTTCATCATATATTGATAGTTTTTTGTTGTATATCTAATTTTTTAACATCTATATTTTCTCATATTACAAATTTACTTTGTTTCAAAAGATTTAAAAGACTTGTAATAATAAAAACATGAGGATTGATTATTCATTTTTTAATAAGAGCAATTTCATCTTGTTGAAATGTATTTACTTCTACAGAGAAGCTAATTTGTTCCTGTTTTGGATCAAATTTTTGAAAAACAATACTAAAACTTGGTAAACTTGTTTGTTCCAATTTCATATCGATATATGAAATTAATTTTTTAAAAAATCATTTATCAATCTGATCTTTAGTTTCAACATCAACAATATTATAGTATCTATCAAAATCTCAAATCAAATTACAATCATAATCAACTTCATATGGATTGAGATAACAATTATTGAGATATATTCAAATATCTTTTTCTCATCTTGCAAAAATATTTTTCATTTTTATATCAACATCAGACAAAGAAATTCACAAAGATTGTGATATATTGGAAATAAAAGAATCCAAATAAGAAAAAACTTGAATCGCACTTGTAAATTTCATTATTTCCAAAGATAAAATTGATTTTTTGATTGATGTAATATATTCTTCATTTTCCAAAACATCAGATATTTCTTTTGGAAAAAATCAATATTTACTAATATCCTGTTTTAGATTATCTAAATTTAAATAATTTGAAATTAAATCATTTGAAATCAGATTCAATCAATTTTGTAAAATATCTTTTTTTTGTACAAAATTTAAATTGTTTGTATTTAATATTTTATTAATATTTTCTGTCGAATCTTCTTTGTTCAAAGGCAAATTTTTATAATAATCTGAAGTTGAATTTATATATTTATTAATAAACTGTTGTGAATTTTTGTATTGCTGAACATAATTTGCATATTTAGGATCCATTGTTGGTTGACTAGAATAATACAAATAACGCTCATAAAAACGAAATCATATAGAAAATAATCAAAAAAATATAAACACAAAAAATCAAATAACAAAAGTTTTCCAATAATTATTTTTTTTAATCTGACTTTTATCTCTGATAATTCAGCTATCACCAAAGATAACTTTTTTTTCTTTGTTAATCTCGTTAGGCACATTAAAATTATTTAGATTAATTTCTGGTTCTTTCTGTATTTTTTCTGCATCTTTATTTAAATTTGAAATCAGATTATTGTTTTTTTCAGATCAAGATAAACTATCAAGTTTCATTGTTGATTGACTTGATATTTCATTATTTAAATCAGTGTTTTTTTTCTTTATCAAAGAATCCAATCCAACAGTTGAAGAAGTTTCAGAATTCAAATTTTCATCTTTTTTATTTTTATTAAATCCAAACATGGAATATTAATTTAATTAAAGAATGCATTCAAATTATATTCTATTCAGCTATAAAACACAAAAAAATCTGATACAAAAACACATTTAGAATTGACAAAGGATGTTAATATTATGCAAACTGCCGTTTAATGATAGTCATTGCGAACCCACAAAGTGGGTGTGGCAATCTTAAGCGTTTAAAAATAGATTGCTTCGTCGTAAGAACTCCACACCAAACAAAAGGCGTGTAGGCTTGCAATGACAATTTAATTATTATTTTCTTAACTTATAATATCGTCTAAAAATTTTATACAAAAATTTATTCAAAATCATATCATAATTGCCATATTGTTCTACCTTGATTCATCAAAGCGATTCTTTGAAATTACTTACACTTACCAATGGATGATCATCAAATCATGTTGGGGCTCCTCACATCAAATCACAATACAAAAATCCATTATCTCTAGCCCAAGAAAACATTTTATATTTCAAATAATGATGTGAACCAACATTACCAAATTTTCTATTTGTAAATCAATATAAATAAATTATATGACGCTTATCGTACAAACAAATACTTCCAGAAACTAATTCTCATCAAATATTAGTAATAAAAAGATTTCAACAAAAATTTTGAGTAATATATCTGATTAATTTTTCATATTGAGAATATGGAATAATATTAAATCATTTACTTGATGATGTTTCTACCCATTTATCATAAAATAATTTATACTGATCAGGCGAAGCAATACCAAATTCAATTCATTTTTTAACTGCTTTTTTGATGCGGTCTTTACAACCAGAATTCATTTCTTGTATAAGTTCATCGTCAGTTTTGTTCAAATCTATCAAAATATCGCTTTGTGGCATATTTTCTCTAAAAGAATTTTCCAAATTAAAATTTTTGCAAATATATTCACGCAAATTTAATCTCATTTGTTTCATGTCATCCTTAAAAGAATCTGATCTGTGAGAAACGTTGTCAAAACTTATCATTTCATTTACCAATCACAATTGAAAAAAAACATTTAATTTACTTGTTCAAAATTCTTTTTTGATTCTTTTGATTTCTTTGCGAACATAAAATTGATCTTTTGGAATTTCAACTCACATCACTTGATATCGATTCAAGGTAAATGGTCAAATTTTTTTTGGTTTAACAATACCAAAATAATCCTTTCAAAAAAGATTAATCTGAAAAGTTGGTTTTGCATATACTATTTGCTGTATATCTTTTCGTATTTGTGATTGATAAAAATTATACAATTTCATATTCAAAGAAGATAAAAAAATTAAGAAACAAAAGCATAAAAAGCCAGGAAAGCTATAGAAAGCATGAGAAAGCTTTAATGCTTTTTTAGCTTTGAGACTTTATGGCTTTTATCACTTTTTTCATCTTTGACACTTTAATAATTTAAACAAAATTTACAAGATAAACAATTTTTCAAAAAAAAATATAATTTGCAACATCTTAGTTTTTTTGATATAAAAATCATAACGTAAAGTGCTGGCAAAAATTACTTTGATTGACAGACCAATGGAAAAACAAAATGGCGGATGTTTTGTAGGGGCGATTATTAATCGCCAAAAAGTTAGTCTGCGAAGCAATAACAAAAATTACAAGACTAACATTCTTTGCTATATTTGGAATTGTCCATCTTTATAAATTATTTTTTCTTCTCAATTTTCCAAAATTGCAGTCACTACTCTATCAGTTGTAGAAATTATATCTTTGTGCTCGCTACTCTGATTAAATCAGATTTGTTGTAATTCTTTTTCATTTAATTTACTGTCATCTCAAAGGAAACATTCCGAATAACTGCTACCAAGTGCTATATGCGTGTTGCCAAATTTTCATCAAATATTTTCATCATACAAAGTTTCTCACATAAATTTTGTGATGTGCGACAATCTATTATCCGTCAAACTAAATTCTCAAACTTTATCAGCTCAAGGAATAGAAATAATTTCTTTGAGCAAATATTCATTTTCATCGGCAGAAAATTTAACGACATTTCAATTTTCGAATTCTAAACGAATTCATTTGATAAGTTGTCAATAAACATACAAGGGCTGATTAAATCTGATCCAACCTTCTGTTCATCTGCAATCAGGCGAAGTAAAAATTTCAAACGAAGGAATATTCCTTCATCATCCGCCAACTCGTTTTCTATCAGTTCAGATTTTAATTTTTAGATCTACATCTTTTCATTTTATTTTTACTCGTTGGATTGGCAAATTATTTAACCGATCTTTTATTTTAGTAATGGCTTGGAAAGTTTTTTTCCATTGAGAAATTGGGTCTTCATAATCTAAATAACAAGCTTTAATAATCTGATCCCAATATTCTTTTAGACTTAATCAAACCTCATCAGCCATAGCAATAGTTCAATAAAGTCAAATTACCCAAGTCAGATTTCATTCACGTTCTTTTTGAAATAATTTTTCTTTATATTCTTTGCGAGAATGCATTCTGGAAGTTAGTTTTTTAGGATCAACTCATTTTAGTTCATATTTATCAGTTTCAGCAATAATTGAAATTCTGTGAGTTATATTTTGGATTTGTCAGTCAAAATAAGCTTTCGGATAATAAATTATTTGATGATCCTGTGCATGATCAAAAAAATGTCTCGTCACTCCATCAGGTAAATATTGAAAAATTGGATGAGCACCGGCTTCCAATATTGCTTTTTGTAGTGGCAAATAAAATGGCTTAGCGCATTCAGGAATCTGAACAAAAACAACATCATCTTTTTTTACTCCATCTCCACTTCGCAATGCAAATTTTACTAACACATCAGCATATTTTTTTAATAATTCATCACTTGGAAGAAACATTAAAATTAGATTAAAAGATTAAAAAACTGAAAGATTAAAAGATTAGTAATTTGTCATTGCGAGCTTGCCTACCACAGGCAGGTTCATAATTTGCAATTACCAATACTCCAATTACCAATTACTTTCATTTTTCATTATTTTTACCTGCCGTAGGCATGGCATTTTTAATTATTAATTTTCTTCTTTCAACCCATATTCTATAACTTTATATCACAAATGGTTGTTGAAATCAATCAAAAGTCACTCCAAATTTCAAAAATAACAATTTCTGATTATCATTATATGGAATACTGAAATTGGAAGAATTGATTAAAAAAAATTAAAAATACAATTCATGTTATAATTTAAAAATCAAGAAGCCAAAAAGGTTACAAAGCCACAAAGCATTAAAGCCCTTATAGCTTTCTATAGCTTTCTATAGCTTTCTATAGCTTTCTATAGCTTTCTATAGCTTTCTATAGCTTTCTATAGCTTTCTATAGCTTTTATAGCCAATCATTATTCATTATTCATTTTTAATTATTCATTTTTATTCATGGCAGTAGCACAAAATTGATGATGAATAGAAAATTCAGGAATGGATGAATATTTGTTGAAATACAAAGAAAAAGATAATGTAAAAGATAAATTAAAAGAACTTAAAACAGAAGTTTCAAAAAAAACATTAGATACGGATGTACAAAAAGACTCAGATAAAAAAAAAGAAGCTGAAACTTTTTTTGGACAGTTAGATACAGAAGCCGAAAAAGACTTTGATTTTTTTATAACAAATAATTGGAAGCATGTAAAAGAATTACTAAATAATAATAAATTATCTGATTTAAAAAATGAGTTTAATAATGAATTATTCAAAACTTGATGAACATTTGAAGTTTTTCTTGAGAAGGCAAAACAATATGACATAGATAATTTAATTAAAACAACAAAATTCGAAATAAATGATCTACGAAACGAAGTCCAAAAAGAAATCAATAAAAATTCAAATAGTGATGTAGAAATAGATAAATTTGATAACAACAATACATATTCACTAAAAGAAGATAAATTTAATTTAAATGAAAAATGACCAAAAGGATATATAAAATTTGATTCTCCTGATATGTCATTTAACAATGACGATTTGATAGATATTTTTGATAAATCTGGATTAAAAAAAGAAATTGAAAATGTTATTTGAGAAGATTTGTGATGATTAAACAAAAGAAATTTTAAAATTAATCTGAGTCCACAAAATTGATTAGCTTGATTAGTTTCTTATATTGATAGTAATAATCCAAAATTACGAGATCAAATAAAATCTTGAAAAGATATTAAAAACTTAGAAAAATGATGAATATACAAAGACAAAAACTGAAGTGGTAATGACATAGATCGATGACAATGATTTGAATATGATCGTCAATGATGACGAGATTGAGAAAAGCATAAAATTGCCAAAATTATTGAAAATGGTAATAATAATATAGATTTCCAAAAAGCTCTTATAAAATTTGCTGATAGGTCAAAATGATTTTGACCAGAATATCAAAAAAGATTTAAACAATGCGCAAATTTCCAAACTAATATAGAACAATGAGATATCACAGAAAATAATATTTTGCAATCTTTATGTGATTTCAATTGAGATTGAAAATTAGCAGTTAATTATCACGAATACCAAGCAAGATCTCAATTTAGAAATGAACGAAAACAATCACATCAACCATTGCCAAATGACCGAAGAGAACAACGAAAAAAAGCACGAGAACAGCACAAACAAGAATGAAAAAACAATAAAAAAGAACGAAAATGAATAGAAAATCAGTGAGATGTATGAACAATTTTTGGACCACAATTATATGATGCTGTAGATACTGCTATACAAGTAGGAGAAATAAAAATACAAAATAAAGATGAAAACATAATCAAAAAATACCCACAAGCCACTTCAGGAGAAAATATTGTAATTTACAATATCATTCAAAATATACGCATATTCAATGAAAATCCAGAATTGGAAGAGAAACTTAAAAATTTTTCTATAACACAATGTAATAAATCAGAATTATTTAATTTAATAAATGCCGATGATAATGCTTTAGATTTTCAACCACTTTTTGCAAAGGCGATAGAAACTATAAATTGATCTTCTTCTGCTCTCGCTCCAAATCTTGTAGATAGACTTTTGTGAATAGACAGATTAATTGAAGATAATATCCCTACAGCTTCATTTGAAAACTATCTTGACGCATACTGTGAAGATCGCTGGAAAAATACAGAACAATGAAAAAACTTTTTAAGTAAATATTGAGAAGACTGACTTTTGACAATGAAAGAAAGCTTGATAGATTTGTTTGGTTTTGTTGATGTAGATGCAATGCTAAACGATGAATGAAAATTATTGTGATTGTGAATTAGTAAATCTCGAGATTTACAAAGAAGAAAACATGAAATAGAAAATTCTTTTGTAAAAACATTTCTTGGCCCTTCAGTTTCAATTGGCATTGATCCAACAACATGAAAAGTAGGATTTGATCTTTCTATGAATTATTGAAAAACTTGATCATCAGAAAGTTTAAAAAGCAAACGATCTCGAAACACATCAATTTGAGCTTTTGGAATATCATTAGAAGAATGAAAAGTATCTATCATACCTCATATAAGTATATGATGAGAAAAAGATCGACAAATAAATTACAAAAATATCGTAACAGCGCCTTTGGATATAAATATAAGTTCAAAATATATTTGAATAGAATGATGAATTTCTTGATGACTTGTTTGACCAGTTCCAGTATGAACAGTAGAAGGATGAATTGTTTATAGAAAAGATCCAAAAGCCGCTATAGAACAAATGTACAAACAATATAATGATATCACAAGTCTAATTTTTAATTTAAATTGAGCAACAAAAAATAATATAAAAGATTGAGTCAGCTTAGAAAATTTCTTAACAAAAAAATATGACGACACTTACAACAAATATAATATACAAAATGATAATACGGGCAAATTAATTTCTAAATTTATGAAAAACAATGAAATTTTTCTGAAAACAAACATAAAAGAAATTGTAAAATATATGGATCTTTCCTGAATTCTCGCAACGCTTAATTCTTCTAATTCTGGAATCAAAGATCCAATAAAAGCAGCAAGCTCATTTATAAATATAATGCAAAAGTGAATAACTAATTCTCGAAGAGAAACTAAATATGAACAATTATCTTGATCTTATAATATTTCCAAAATATGAGTTTGAGGATGAGCAATTGTTGTGCCATGAATGGAACCTATACCATATCCAAAATTTAGTCTACAAGTATCTCGTCGAGCAAATAATTATTTACCAGATAAAGCTCAAAAAAATATAGATGCCTTCTTGATCAATCAATGAACAATAGATGAACAAACAGATATATTCCAACCAGAAAATCCAACAATCCAAGCTTACGGAAAATATTTCGAAGCAATTTTTAATATCAAAAAATATGATAAAGCAAATAAAAAATCTGAATCCTTATTAGAAACTTGAGAAATTGACGGCAAATTATATATCAAATATTTGTGAACAGATGGTCATATTTCTGAAAAAATAGATATACGTTCAAAGTGAAAACAAAATGTTTTGGATAACGTCAAATTCACAACAGATCCAACAGATTGAAAATCTATGATAATAATATGAAATGTAGGTAAAATATCTGCTTTCACTCAATCAGATTGATGAGGTAAAAGATGTTTTTTGGTATTATGATGATACGGAACAAATGCAACTTGCATATTGCCAAAAAATCACAACGAAAATAAAACAACAAATCAAATTGAAAATTTTGATTTAGGATTCCAAAAAACATGAGAATACAAAGAACGAAATGATAAATCAAAAATCCAGTCTGATATAATCGACAATATTAAAAATACAAATATAAACATTAATGATGCTACCAAAACAGAAAAAGCAAAAAAAACAATCTGATCTTTCTTTGATGCTGATTGAACAATCAAAAATCCTGATCCAAATACAACAATAGTAATTGATGCGGATAAATTAATCTGAACAAAATTATCAACTTGAACATTTACAATAGAAAAAGCAAAATCACAAAATGGCTGAAAAGATGAATATACAATAAGTTTAGATACGACAACTCCTACAGACAAATTAAAAATAGATTATATCGACAAAGCCGATGATCCAGATATCAATACATTAACTAATAATACAAATAATTACAAACTAAATGACAAAATAGTATTTGATAGTTCTACAGACTTCTTTTCTATAGATAAATATTCAGAACTAAAAGAAGCACAAACAATAATAGACTGACTAAAAAACAAATTGCGAGATCTAGAAAAAGATTGAACTAAAAATAAAGATGCATATTTAAAGTTTATGTATTACATTTCAAATATTGATCTTACAGAAACAAATACACTTCAAATTGATGACAAAGAAATCCAAAGCAGTATTGAAGAATTAAGCAAGCCAAAAATGTTATGATGAGCCGAATTCACAAAATTATTAGATATATTAAAAAATGGCGATTATATAACAAAATCTCGAGTATTAGACCAGTTAAAAAGTATTTTTGCAAAACAAGAAAGTTTTTTTGGAAAAAATATTAATCAAATTGTCGATTGAAGATGAAATTCATTTGCAACTACTCTTTTTTGATCATCTTGAGAAAAATTTAGTCCAAAGTTACAAAAAGAATTAATAGACAATAAACAAATAATTCTAAAAAAATATGGCAATAATGAATTTAAAGAAAATCCTGATCCAGAAAAAAATCTTATTTGATATACAGCATTTTATAGACAATGAAACACAGTTAAAAATCAAAACAAAAGATATTCAATGACGTGTATATGACAAACAACTATTCAATGAGAAGTAGAAACAATAGTCAATCAATCTGATGCAATAGAGCGATTCACAAATAATCTAAAAGCAAATAAATATGAAATGGAATTATTTAAAAACATAATCAAAGACCATACAAAATTTACATTAAAAGATGAAGAAATTATAAATTCACTAAAAAATCCAAATCAAGAACTTTCTATTGACAATTGAACGAAAAAAATTACTCTTAAGTCAGAATGTGTTTTTTATTTGGCTTGAGAATGTTGTAACGAATCAGTTTGAATGAGAATAAAATCAATTCAAACTAAAGAAATAAAACCAGAACTTCTCAATCAATGATTCACAGCAGAATGAACTTCAGAAGAAATATCAACTTGACCTTGAGTTTGATGAGTCAATGCGTCAAACGCAATGAAAGTTTGATCATACGATAAAACATATTGAGTAAGCGTGGCTATGGTCAAAACAAAAGCACCTCAAAAAGATAATGAAAGCAATAATCAATGATTAGAAGAAGAAAGTAACAATCAATGAGTTGGAGACAAAGCAAAATATAACGATCAATGAGCGAAAGATAAATATATCAAAAAAAATTAAACCAGTAAATTTATATATCAAAACACATAAACAATGAAAAAAAAAATCTTATCCATTATATTGTTCTCATTATTAATATGTTGAATATATGCATATTGAGAAAATATTGCAACATTGAACTCACCAATGAAAACAACTGCGTCTTTAAATAGTCAAAACGTATATGATTATCGAAAAACTTGTCTAAATCAAGAATGAAACAATGATAACGCACAAAGAGCGCTTTATATAAGTCAAAGAATATCTCCTATTTTTTATTACAATTACACAAACACAAATCCTATTAGAATAAAGCTTTTTTTGGATTGAACAGAAATGTTATTTTACAATCCATGAACTTTTTCAGATAATTGAAAATTTAATTTTCTTTCAAATCTTAATCCAAATTTCAGTCCTTCAATTACAGTTACAGTTACAGATTTAGCAAACGAAGTAAAAGCAATAGACAATAAAGTTTGAAGAACAAATGTTGCTTGAATGTATGTCCTACGCTGAAGATATCAAACTTATACTGCAGAATGAAGCAATAGTTCAAACTTTCTATGATATAGAGAATATGGCACAAATTCACTCATATATTTTAACAAAAAATATAAAGACCCATGAATATTTACAGAACTTTATTCTTGCATAAGATATTACGTTGCAAAATGTTGAGATTGAGTAATAGATAATACAAATAAAAATTGATGATTAAATACAGATTGAAAACAATGAATACAAACAAAAGACTGATTTGTAAATCGATTTTGAGGATTCACTCCAGAAGTTTGTGATGATGGAATAAATAATTCTGACACTAAACCATGAGCTTGTAGAACAGATTGTTCAGCGAAAAATCAACAGATAGATCAACCAACTTGCACATTAACAGCTTCACCTAGTTCAATAAATCTTGACGAGAAATTTAATATCACACGAACTACAGCTTGATGAAAATATACAAATAACCCAGAAATTGAAACTGATGGAATTTGAAACTTCAACAAAATTCCTTACTTTATTACAAATCCAAATTGAATCCTAAAAGATATAATCTCAAAAAATGTTTGAACGTTTAATTTTTCTATGACTGTTTCTAATGATTGATGAACAGCTAAATGTGAAACGAAAATAATAATCAAACCAACTCCACCAACTTGTGAAATTTATTTCGACAAAAATAATATTCAGTTATGAGAAATAACAAACATTAATCGAAAAATTAATTGAGAATTTCAATCAACTAATTTATATCTAAAACCACCAGTTCAATTAATTTGACGACCTCACAAAATAGATGCAAGTAAGCAGACAGGTTCACGCACAATTAAACCAGATAAAATTTGAAATTACACTTTTTATATGACAGTTCAAAATCCTTGATGAAGTTCAGATTGTGAATGAACATTGACTGTCAAAGAACTACCACTACCTCAATTAACAATCAAAAAAGAAATTATAAATGAAAAATATTATAAACCATGAGATTTCATAACATACAAAATTACATTTTCTAATATATGACAATGAATTGAAACTAATGTAATTATTTCAGATTATTTACCAGCTTGACTTAAATATATAGATAGTTCAATTTTTTTCTCTCCAAACAAAACTTATAATTTCACAAAATGATTTCAAGGTGCAAATGAATATATAAAATATGATTGATTTGATTTATGACCAAACGAATGATGATATTTAATTTTGAAATGACAATTAAATTCTTATGAAAATTGCAAAACAGCATTGAATAATGTATTTATAAAATGAGATTATACAGAAGCTTACGATAATAAATTATTCCAGTGTTCGCCACAAGATATAAATCTGACTATCACAAAAACAATAGACGGTTGAAAAACAACATTTAATTTGTGAGATCCAATTTGATTCACAATTTTAGTATCAAATAACTGACCAAGCATACCAGATATCACAACAGTCGATGACACATTACCAGATTTAAATTGCATAAATACAAGACCGCGAAACACTGTTCCAGACTGAACAGTTATAAACTGATTACAAAATTTAAATCATTTTATTTGGACAGTAAAATGAAATTTTCAAATCTGACAAACAATACAATTCCATTTTAATTGAACTGTATCAAATGATCCAGCTTGCGTTTGAAATTATACAAATTTAGTTAATCTGACTTACTCATTATGAAATATAACAAAATATTGAAATAGTAAAGTTGATTTTCAAGTTGTAAATAGCAATCCAGTGAATAAATGTGAATCATTAAACTGACCATCAGTAATCGTAGCAGAAAAAGAAAATTGAAATCAAGTTGGAAGATGAAATTTTACATGTAAATCTACAAATTGATGAAACGCTAACATCATATTAAATTGTTGAAATTGAAATTCTTTTTCAAATAATTGAATCTGAAATACATTCACGCACGAATGTGAATATAAATGAAATATGCCACAACAGCAAACAGCAACTTGCACAGTAGATTGAGATACAAATAACAACTGTCAAAAAATAGTTACAATAGATAAATGATCTTTATGATGATATTGTTGAGATTGAATTTTAGATTCAGATTTGGAATGATGTGACATTACAGACATTGATTATGCTTATAATCACAAAACATATAATTGATATCCAATTATTTGAAACCGATTGGATAATTGAAATATTCGCAACAATAAATATGATGAAAATAAATATTATTGTAACGAACATTGTTCAATTAGGCCAAAAAGTTGACAAGAAGAATTACCTCCAGTATCGGCTTGTTTCAACGACAACACAACCGTTTCAATACAGCAATGAGAACGATTTCCATTTCGACGAACTATAGAATGAAAAAATATTACAAAAAATGATCATACAAATTGTTCCTCAAGTGACGAATGAAAAATTTTAAGAAAAAGCATGAAATGTACTTTCAAAATATATAATTGATATAACAAAGAAGAAGACGAAAAACGGGCATTTAGTAAAACACAAGATTGTTATCAGCCAAATTGATGGAA
The DNA here is from genome assembly GCA_041657585.1 of Candidatus Absconditabacterales bacterium. GTDB lineage: Bacteria > Patescibacteriota > Gracilibacteria > Absconditabacterales > Absconditicoccaceae > JBBABP01. The sequence goes on from JBBABP010000021.1 coordinate 14,547, forward strand.
CAATTCAACTTTGTTCCAATATTTTGAAAATCACAAAACAGATTTATATTTTTCATTACAAACTGCTTTTGGAAAATATTTTTACAACACAAACGAATTTGTAAATAAAACTTTTTGAGAATATAAATTAGCTTTAGATAGCGTAACATATGATTACTGCGACGCAAACTTAGATAAGAAAGAATGAATAGTTGTTCAAAGGGTTTGTGAAGTAGATTTTGCAGTTACTAAACCTTACATCGCACAAAAAAATGTGTTCGGTTTAACTCCAAAAGCAACTACAATAAACTTAGATCCATTTTACACAATCCAATGAAAAAAATTAATTACAAAAACTGACTTAGATAAAATTATGGTTGTTGATTCTTCGGCATATAACGTTTCGAGTAAAGCCAAAACTTTGATGACTGATTTTATCAAAAAATATGATAAATTAGCAATCAAAGTAGATATAAATTTTGCAGATACAAAAATAAAAAACAACACTAGTCGACCAAAAAATTTAACTGTCAAAAAAATACCTAATCAACAAATTTATATTTTTGAAGCTCCAGCAAAAGATAATGCACATTTGGAACTAACAGAATTAAAATCATTTTCAAAACCTTTCACTATAATTTTAAAAAATATTAATCTGACTATAATCTGATCTATCACTGAAACAAATTGAATGTTTTTGGTTCAATGATGAACAATAAGTTTTCAAGAACCTTTTGGAAATAAATGTGAAGCAACGCAAATAGTTCAATGAATTTTTATGACTGATAAATGATTTGAAGCAGAAATAAAAAATAAATATCAAACAACTTCAAATAATGAATTATGAACTGCTCGATGTAATTATTGATGATTAAATATCAAATGAGTTTTGATTGGTAATTGAACAGACAAAATAGTTAATGCCAGAAGATCTCAATTAAATCATCGATTTCAGGTTGTATCAAGTAATCCAAATGCCATCCTAGCAGAAAGAAGAAATGAAATTTTCAATTGAGCATCATTGCTGATAGAATACAGTCCATACTTATGGAACAATCTTCCTCCATGAGCAAGTGAATTTACAAAAGTTCTTGATATCTACAAAAAATAATTTTCAACTAGTCGTCTTGACTTTTAAAATCAAAAACTTATAGTAATTGAACTATTTAACAAAATTTCTAAATAAAATAAAAAATTAAATTTAATAAAGTATGAAAAAATTATTATTTTTTGTTAGCTTAGTCATTATAGCAATGACGGCTAATCAGATTTCTGCAAAAACTTATAAAGATAGTCTTTGCAATGGTTCTACAATTTCAATCGGAGCTAAGTCCATGTTAAATGGATGTAGCTACTATTGGAATGGAAAATATTCCGAAACAAAAAGTATAGAAGTAAGTCCAACAACAACTAACACAACATATATTTTGTCTGTGTTGGATTGTAATCTATCTCTTATAGATAGAGACACTTTCTATCTTAAAGTTCTTTCAACTCCAAATGTATTTATCACGTCAACTCCATCACAAATAATTTGTCTTGGAAAAACTGTCACACTAACAGCAACAGGTGAAAGTGAAAATAAGTACATTTGGAGCACTGGACAAACAAATCCAATAACCACCTTTAGTCCAAATGCAACAACAACCTACACTGTGACAGCTACCGGCACAAATGGATGCGCAACAATTGCCAAAACTGTAATAATTGTAAATCCATTACCAAAAGCTGAAATTATAATAACCAGTTTGG
>JBBABP010000022.1:0-15555 GCA_041657585.1 Candidatus Absconditabacterales bacterium
ATTTGCGTTATGAGATATTATTCCACTAAAAAGCAAATTAGACCGAAAAATTCAAGAAGAATTAAATCAATCTGAATTATATAAAATTTTGCAACTTGCTTTTTCAGATTCAGAATTTTATTTTCAAGTTAACCCTAAAAATTTTATAAAAAACGATAATTTCCACAACAAACAAGTTTACAATAAAATGATTGATTACGCAGTTTTATACACCGACAAACTTCCAGATTGATTTTTCAAAAAATTTAATATTCCAAGATCAAATTTAACAGAGCAAGAAACTCAAAATATAAAAAATATTTTTAAACAAGCCAAACCTTTAAAATATGTCAAAGATAAACAAAAAACAACTTACAGAGTTTTGTTTGTAGATTGAAAACTTATAATTTTTAGAACAGAAAAAAAATTATTACTATCGGATATTTTTCAAGAATGATGAAAACAATATGAGACAAATAAATATATGAATACTTATTCTGATATTTATAGTGCAATCAGAAGCCAAAATTATGCAATTGAAACTTCAGAAGATTCGTCAGATTTTTATAAACAGATTCAAAAAGATTTTGTTAAAATGATTAATGATATTAAGATTAATACAAAACATTTAGACACAAAAAGAAAATTAGATGAAATTATTCAAGACATAGATAATGCTAGATCTTTTAAGATTATGGCGAGTAAATTGCAAAATTTAGAAAAAATTAGTTTTTCTCATTCAGAAAGAGATAAAAATTTGCTTATATGAGCGAAAAATAAATTTTCAAATAAACTTTATGAATTAAATTGTATTATCAAAGAAATAGATTTGCAACTTAACGAAATGGAAAATATTTTAATAGGGCAGGAGAGTGACTTTCAAAATCTTTTGGACAATATTCACAAACTCTTTTATTCTCGCAATATTTATTCAGAAAGTTTATATAAACATGATATTTTTAATTATTTCAATAGTTACCAAAAAAATCAACAAAAATCTGAATATAAAATCCATCCTTTTTTATGATTTCAAGAACAGATGAAAAACATCTTGCCGTCAAATTTACAAGATGCATTAGATAACAAAAAGCTAAAAAATAAAATTTTGCTCAAAATTGAAATGTTGTATAATATTCAAGATTTAATTTTTAAGTCTTACAAAATAGAACATCAGATTAAATTATGAAAAGAAATTTTAAAAGATCCTTTTGAGCTACGACATTTGGAAACATTGAAAAAAAAATATCCAGAAGTTTATCCTATTCTTTTTCAAGATTTCGAAGATAAAATAAAATATTTTAATGAAAAACAAAAATCTGAAAGTTTTTCGAAAGTAGAACTTAATAATTTTTTTAAGGATTTTAGAGATCAATATTCTTTGTATGAAAAAATAGATTTACTAAAAAAACTTTAAATTTAAGGTTTGGCTTATTTTTAATTTTTTAGTTTTTTAATCTATTTAATATAATATAAATAATTCATTTCTTTGCTTATTATATTTGCAATATTTTTAACGTCGTCAATTTTCAGATTTTTGTATTTATCCAAAATTTCGTCTAAGGTTTGAATTTTATTATAAATCAGATATTGATTTCCGACAAAACTCGCCATTTCATCTGAAGATTCAATTCACATTTGTATCTGTCATTCGTTGTATCCAATTGCATTTTGAAACTCTTCTTGCGTAAAATTTCAATTAGCAATTTTTTCTATCTCTTGAAATATTTTTTCAACACCAAAATCAAATCTTTGTTTGTCGATTCCAGCTCTTATCAAAAAAACTCAATTATCCTGACTGCAAAAATGTGTTGCTTTGATATAATAGCATAAGCCTTGTTTTTCTCTGATGTTTTGGAATAATCTTGAAGACATATTTCATCACAAAATTGTAGCCAAAACATTAGCTGCGTATTTTTTATCATCATTACCATCAAATCCTGGAGCAGAAATTACCAAATGATTTTGTTCTGTTTTTTTGTCAAAAAATCTGATTTTTTCTTTTGGTAAAATGTTTGGGAAAATGGGTTTATTGATTCTTTTTTTCTCAGGCAAATTTTGAAATATCCCTGATAATTGTTTTTTTATGTTATCTATATCTTGTATTTTTCCAGCAACCACTATTATCAAGTTGTCCTTTGTATAAAGATCTGCCTTGTATTGGAAAAGCATATTTTGATCAAAAGATGAGATGTTCTCTATAGTTCATATAGTTGGCCGTCCATAACTATTATCTCCAAAATAATATTCTTGTCGTTTGCTCATTACTAATGCCATTGGATTATCTTCATACATTTTTAATTCTTGAATTACGACTCATTTTTCTCTTTCTAATTCTTCTTTTGGGAATTTAGCATTTATCATCATATCTCACAAGACATCTATAGCTTTAGATGCAAATTCTGGAGCACATTTTACATAATATCAGACATATTCTTCTCCAGTATAAGCATTGAATTCTCCTCAAAATTTATCTACAGCTTCAGCAACATCTATTGGATTAGGATATTTTTCTCCTCATTTGAAAAATAAATGTTCAAGAAAATGACTTATTCAGTTGTTTTTTTTGTTTTCATAAATGTTTCCCGCTTTACACATAATCTCAATAGTAATAGAATTTATATCTTCCATTGGGGCAAAAATGCAATCAATTCAAGTAATTTTTTCAATATTATATTTCATTTTTTATTTAACGTTATAAAAAGTGAGCTTTAAGATATTAATTTAAGTGTTCAATGCAAATTGAATTACGGTCATTTTTCAAATGATTTTATTGTTAATAATAAATGTCTTGACAAATTAGAAAATAGGAGTATAATAACAACAGATTTAATTCTTATAAACTATATATGAATATAAATCCAAACAAATACAAAATAATAATTTCAAAGCTAAGTTTCTTATCAATATTGATACTTTGTGTATTTATAAAACTTAGTTATTCAGATAAGATTTTTGCTTATTCAGAAAATATCTATCCTACAATTTCAAATAATTCAAATAATATTACTTTAAATCAAAATACAGATAATATAAAAGATGATTTGTCTCAACTAGGTAAGCAATTATGAAATAAATTATTAAAAGCAGGTACTCAATTATTTGAATTTATTAAAGCTGAAATAAATTCAGGTTCATTAAATTCTGAATCTGAAATTTTAAATACATTTAGTTCAAGTAACAAAATCATAGATTTAAATGAATCTGAAATTCAGAATAATCAGACTTGATCTGATGATTTTTTTGTAGATATTCGTTTTAATCCAAATAAATATTATATCAATACATTGGCTTGATTGTGAATAATTAGATGAAACAATTCTTTTAAGTTCTATCCAAATAATTATATACTTTTAGGAGATTTCATTAAAATGGTAGTAGAAACTTATCGTTTTTCGGTTGGTTATGATTTAAAAACAGTAATTTGATTGACAACTAAACAATATTTTTCATGAATTAATTTTATTTGATTTGAAAAATATATAAATACTGCATATGAATTATGATTCTTAAACAACATTTTAATTACTTGAAATTTACATAAACCAATTACAACAACACAATTAAATATATTATTGAATAATATTAATTTTCAATTCCCCGGTGTCGTTAAACAATGACAATTAATTACTTCTGATTGATATATTAAAAGAGATGATGCGACAAGATACGTTTTTCAGGTTTTTGATTTATATTCAAAACTAAATTTAAATCAGAATCTTAGTCAAGATTATTTTATCGATATATTTTGACATCCAAATAATATAGCAATCAATACTTTGGCTAGTTTGTGAATAATCAATATAAAAGTTAATAAATTTTATCCAGATAATTATGTTCATCATTATGATTTTGTAATTATGCTTGTGAATTCTATTTTAACAAAGAATAATCAATTATTAAATATTCAAAATCTATCTTGATTTCAATCAGATTTTGTAGATTTGGTACCAGATTCTAATTATATTCCTTTTGTAAAATATGCTGAGAAAAATCATTTATTAGACTATTTAATTATAACTAAAAGAGGCGAAAAATATTTCAATCCAGATTATTTCATTACAAAACATGAAGCTTATTTCATAATTTCCAAAATAACTAACACGCAGATTTTATACAATATTAATGATGCTGACCAAGAAAATATTACGAGAGGCCAGTTAGCAAGTTTGTTACAAAATTCTTTTGATTTTCAACAAAAAAAAACATCAAAAGCTGATTCTACAAAAATTAGTGATTTACAAAAAAAAATATCTTTATTGTCATCATTGAAAGAATTGATAACTCAGTTATAAATTTGATTTATAAAAATTTACTTTAATCAAAAAAAGTCCTCAAAAATTTGACAAAAAGCACATTTATAAATATAATTAAGTAAGTTAGTTAAAAAAATCTTTTATTCATTATTTATATATTATGAAAGCTATTAACAAAATCAGAGAACATCTAAATAGGCATTGAACAAGAGTGATTTCTCACATGAAAAAGCATCACAAAAAATATATTTTTGGTGCTGTTTGAGGAGCTTTGGCTGTTAAGCTAATTATGCTTGCTTTTACTAGTTTATGAATATATCAATATGCGAATAATCATTTAACTTTTGCTGATGTGCAATCTTGATGTTCTATTACATGACAGTATTATACTTGATGAGAACAAATTTGTTATATGACAGGTCAATATACTTGATCAATTTATTCATGAGAAGAATTAATTTGAGAAGAATTAACGTGATGAACGCAAATCTGTTATATGACTGGGCAATATTTAACTTGATGAGAACAAATTTGTCCAATAGTTGAATGTGATAATTGAGATATTACATTAAGTATAATAAGTTGATCTATTTTAAAAGATATATTTACAATAGGATTAACGCACTGAAATACTGATTGCGACAATGAACTTATTTCTATTCAGCTTTTGGATCATAATAATCAATGGATATCAATAGCTAATTTTACTTGATCAAGTGATAGCATTAATTTTGATTCGAGATTATTATCATGAATTTATAATACTTCTTGATTGCTATTTTCATGATATTACAATATTACTTGAACTAATGCAAGTGGTCAGATTTATTATATTTTTACATGAACATATACTTGAGCTTATACTAATTATTTTACTTGATATAAATTAAGAATTAGTAATCAAAGTTGAAACATTATTTATAGTTGAGATAACAATATTTTTACTATAGATAATCAAAAGCCAAATTTAATATGAATTAGTTTACTTACTGTTAATTCAAATTCATGATATATATGATTGAGTGGAGTAGTTAATTTAATTTTCAGTTCAAATGAAGAATTAACATGATTAATTATCAATATATGATGAGCGACGGCTACATTATTTTCTAAATCGTGACTTGTTTATACATACACTCAAACATTGACAAGTCAAAACACAGAATGAAATCTGATTTATAATATTACTTATTCTGATTTGGCTTGAAATACATGATATTTAGTTTCTACATGAAATATTATATTTGACAAAACTTCACCTACATTTACATGATTATTTTTGACTTGAACAAATACATGACTAACATTATCTTTTGTCACAAATGAAAATACCATTTACTCATTAAATTATCAAACGACAAGCTGACAAGCAAAATCTTATACAAGCGTTCAATATCTTACGAGTCAGAATTATATTATTACTTGATTAAATACTGGTTTGGTTTATCGTTTAAATTTGAAAATATTTGATATAGCAAATAATTCAATTCAAATATCAGGTCAATTTAATTTAAATATTTCTGGAATTATTACTTTCAATTACGTTATAGTTACATGAAGTTTATCTACTTGAACTTTATCTACTTGAACAGTTAACACTTGAAATTTGCTTACTTGAAATTTGTCTCAACTAACAAATATATTGAAACAAGAAGTAAATAAATTCAATCAATGTAAAACTTGAATAGAATATGACAGTATTAATTTGAATATACTTAACAAAACGTTTGTTTTAAAAATGCCACAATTTCAAAAATCTTATGTCAAAAAATTAGTTAATGCGTTTAGCTTACTTATAATTACAAAACTTGATGAAAATAAAAATTTGAAGCAAGCTGATTTGGATGAAATTACTCAAAAATTTAATAATTTCTTGGTGATTCTGAAATTAGTAAGAGATGATGATAACACATGCAAACAAAGTTTATCAAGTTATTATATCAATCAATTTAAAGACGTAATGCAAGAATACAAAATATATTTCTAAGTCGTTATAAAAAATTTTGAAATTATTACTTTATTTTATTCTGACTCTATTTTATGTTCTTTTATAAAATGCAAAATTTCTAAAAGTAATTTTTTCTGTTTATGATTTAATTTTCACTCTCATAATTTGAATCTAAAATCATCAATCTGATTTAAATTATGTCACAACAGTTTTTCGTACAAAATTTTTCCAATAGCGATGGGCATTATTATTTCATTTTCATTTATATCAAATCATTGTAGTAATTCTTCTATGTATTTTTCGTTCTTTAATTCTTTTTCTCATAATTTTGTTATATAAAAATTATGCATTTCTTGTTGTAGGTTTTTTTTGTCTGCATTTTTTATAAACTGTATTACATCTTCTAATCATCTTCGATAAACTACGTCTTTTCTATTTGCTCATGGAAGATCAAAAGAATGAAATCTTTTTACTCTCATTGTTGTGTTTTGTGCTTTTTTTTTCTGCATCTTTATCATTTCAATTTAATTTATTATATATTTTCAATAATTCTTTTGTGTCTTTGAAATTATAATTTTCTCCTATAAACGTAGAAATATTCGAAATTAATGGTTCATTTATGTTTGTGTCTTTTATGCTTTCCGTTATTAGTCTTTGATTTAAAACAGCAACTCCCTCTTGTACAGATAAATAATCATCAGATTCTATATTCAATATTTTTTTATTATTTACGCTTGATAAAAAATGTGTCCCAATTTCATGATCAATAAGAACGCATATTTTTTTAATAGATAATCAGCCATCGTCAGGCATTGTCATTCTTTGCTTTTCAAAAGCCATACTTACGCTTGTAGCTTTAGGGTCAACTATTATTTTCATTTTATCTTTTATTCATTCGTTTTTGTATATTTCCTCTATCTGTTTTTCGTTAAATGATCAAGGGATATAAAATATATTATTCTCTTTTTTGAATTTATTTATTTCATCATTTATTATTATGATTTTTGTGTCTATTCAATAAATTTCAAAAACTTTTTTAAAGATTTTGCATGCTTCAATTGATTTTAATTTTCACAAATTTCAATTATTTTCTTCGTCTTCATTTGTTAAATTTGCTTTATTTAATTTAGATCTATCAGGGAATTTATTAAAAAAATTTCCAAATATCTGTTTTTCATCATCATTTAATTTATTCTGATTTTTTTCAAATAAATTTTGTAAATGAGTCATTATTATCTCTACTTCTTTTGGATTATTTGTTATTTTTGGTCAGTAAATTATTGTTTCAATGCGTTCAATATTTTTTAAATATTGTATTTTTTCTTTTTGATCTAATTTGTATCATCATTTTTCAGCTTCAATATATATAGCATACTTGAATAAAATTAATTTTCGTACATTTCAATTGATTATATTTAACAATAGGTTTTTTTGAATTTCATTAAGAAAATTTTCTTCAAATAATTCTTTTTTTAATTCATGAAATTTTTTTATTTGTGTATTTATTAATTCTTTTGCTTTCGAAATGTCTTCTTCCGTCACTTCTTTTGTTTGATTATTGAAAAATTTTACTGAAATATAAGATTCGATTTCAGAATTAGTTGTTTTTTTATAACTCAATATTCACGATAAAGCAGAAGAAAGTGGATATTTAATTTCTTCTATTTTATTTGAAATTTTTTTGAATTCTTGAATTTTTAATTTATCTTTGTTCATAAAAAACAATTATAATAAAACAACAGTTAATTATATTTGTTTTTATGAAAAATGCAAAAAATCTTGGTTAAGATTTTTTGCATTTTAAACAGCAAATTACATTATTTATTAAACAATAAATCACAGATCATTAATTTTTAATTTTCATTTAATTAATTTTTCTACGCTATTTCATTTATTTATTCGATTGTTTATTTTTGTATATCAATCAAAATAAACTTTATTTTTCAAAAAAACGGCTCAATTATCTATTTTTGAAGTATCAGTAATTCATTTTTTTATTTTAATTGCAGTCTTAAAAAGTCACTCTAAACTTCTTTCTGGATATAAAAATTTTGATAACTCAACTATTTTGGAAAAGTTATAATTCATAGATTCTTTTGCTAAATAATACTTTTTATAAGAACTCATTTTTTCATAATTTTCAGGAGTTTCTTTTTTTGAATTTCGAATAGCCAATCATTCTTCATCTTGCAAATAATATCAAGTTCAGCTTTTAAATATTTCCCAGCCAGATTTCATTCAATTTATATATCTTATCAAATGTGTATCTATTTCATGTGCTAATACTGATTCTAAAGATTTTTCTCTAAATATAGCTCATTTTCAAATATTTATTTTAATTTTTTTTCACATAGTTATAGATATTCTTGATAGATTTGTATAATTTGATACAACATCTACTCAATAAATACCTTTGTTTAATAAATGAATTTCTATCGCTTTTTGTATTTCCTCTAAACTTAATATTTTTCATAAGATTTCTTTGTCTTGATTGATATTGGAAAATATTTTTTCTTTTGCAGTCTTTAATAATTCATTATCAAAATTTCAGAATATATTTATATTATATTTCAAAATATTATCAAAATCTTGTTTTTTACACGCTTTTATCAAGTTTAATCTATCATATAATTCATCAACTTTTTCTACAAAAAGTTTTTTAAAATCGCTTTTGATGGTATCTCATTTTAATTTTTCATATATTTGATCTAACTGTAATTTGTTCTCATCCAATCTTTCTTCTGTCGGCCATTTATATTTAAACTGTGGATTGTATTTCCCATTCAACGTTGAAATTATCTAACTCTTCGAAATAATTCAATGGCCTTAATTTATTCGCCAAAATAAGTTTCTTTGATGTTTTTTCAATTTTTTGATCTATTTGTTTTAGCAAATCTATTTCTGCTTTTATTATTTTTGTCGGATTTAAAATTTCTATATTTTCAAAAATTTTGTGATGTGGTTTGATCAAATATTCATTAGCTAAATTTTTACCTATAATAATTTTATTTCATTGTATTTGCTCAGATTTATTTAATTTTATTTGTTTGAAACTTATTTCATTGTCGTAAATATCAAGATTGAATTTTAATTTTTTTCAGCAATTTAATTTTTCACAAAGTGACTGAGAAATCTGACTTTCCTGTTTATTCAAATCAACTTGAACAATTACATCAATTACATTTTCTATGTTTTCAGATTTGTAAGTTAATTTTCAATTTTGAGAGAGATATAAAATTTTATTTGCGTTCAGATTAGTTTTTTCTGGAGTAAATAAAGTTTTGGCTATTTCTACTCATTTTTCTGGATCAATAATTTTTAAATCAGAAATTTTTTCTAAAATTTTTTTTAATCTGATATTTGAAACTTTTTGGACTTCCAATCATGCTCTTGCGTTTATTTCAAGTAATTTTGGTCAATCTTGAGTAATCACCCAATCAAGTGCTAAATATCATAAGTTCACGAAAAATTGTATTTTAGAAGATAAAAATAAAATATCATTTCGATAAGGAATTTTTTTATTCAAAAAATTACTATATTCTAAAGGAAAATTGGATGTCAAAATTTTATTTTTTTTTAACATTGATTTTATTTTGCCTGTTCAAATTTCAATTCAAAATCCCATACCTCCTTGTGCTAAATTAGCCTTTCATCAAGAATTAATTGTCGGCATTCTAATCATGCCAGCGACAGGAACTAAATTAAATACAATTACTCTGATATCCGCAAGTCAATATTGGCAAAAATCTTTGAAAGATTCTCAGGCTATTAATTTTTCTTCAACTATAATCTGATCATTGCCATTAGTCATAGAATATTTACCACCAATAATGTCTAACAAATATCTTTTAAATTTTGATTCATCAATTTGTTTATTTCAAATCAAAAAATTTCATGTTTTTTTATAAGAGGGGGTTTTGAAATTTTCAATTAACCGATTTGATTTTTTGACTTCAATATTTTTTAAGCTTTTAACAATCAAAACTCATTCTCCTTTGCTTCAGTGATTTGGTTTGACAACAAAATTTTTGTTTGGTAAATTCGAAAAATCAAAATCATAAAGTTCTTTGCGACTTTTTATAACTGCGTATGTTTTTGCAAAAGGAATTCATCTTTCAGATAAAAATTTTTTTGTTTCAAGTTTATTATTTGCCAAATAAATAGATTTTCTATCGTTAAATTTTTTGATATAATTTAAGTTCCTAGAGTTATTTCACAATATTCCAAAATCAAACATAAAAAAAGGTTTCAAAGGCTAAAAAGCAAATTAGTTACGAGTTAATAGTTACTAGTTACGAGACACTCGTTACTCATTACTGTGTAATGTTTATCTTTTGCTTTGTTATTTTCAATAAATTTATTCATAGTCATTGCGAGCGTAGCGAAGCAATCTTAAATATTTGAAACAAGATTGCTTTGTCGCAAAAATGTTCCTCGCAATGACAACTTTGTTCAACTCAAAATATCTTGCAAATATCTGTCAGTTTTTTATATTAAATTTTGTGATATATGTCTTTTATTTATAAAAAAATATTATGTTTCAAATACAATATTCGCCTAATCTAAAATGAGAAATTAATATATCTTGATCCAAAAACGCAGCATTACCTATTGTTGTTGCAAATTATATTCTTTGAAATAAGATAAATTTATTAAATAAACCGAACATAAAAGATATTTCTCTCATTCAAGAAATAGCCGATAATTCTTTAGCGGTATCAAAAGATTTTTTTGATTTAACATCTGAAACAGCAAAAAAAATTAGAGCATCTATTTTACTTATTCCACTTTGACTTTTGAAATATGGGAAAGTGAAATTTATTTGAAGTGGTTGATGCAATATTGGCAAAAGACCTTTGGATACTTTTGATAGTGCATTGATTCAAGCTTGAATTAAAATAACGCAGTGAGATTATAAAACATATGAAGTTGTTGGAAAACCAAAAAAAAATATAATGTTGGAAGAATTTTCAGTAACTGCAACAGAAAGTTTGATTACTTATTTATCGCTTATGCAAGATATAGATTACGATATCAACATATATCAAGTAGCAATAGAACCTCACGTTAGAAATTTAATTGATTTTTTAAATAACGCTTGAGCAAATATTAACTTAAATGTTGATCATAGCATTATTATCAAACCATCAAAAATTAAAATTCAGAATTCTGATTTCAAAATTATATGAGATTATATAGAGGCGGGGACATATTTTGCTATTTGAGCATGATCTGAAAACAGTGAAATAATAATTAAAAATTTTAATGTTGACGATTTATCTGCTATTTATAGCATAGCTACTAAAATTTGAATTAATTTTAAAATCTTAGACAAAAATACAATTAGAATAAATTCCGACAACAAAAAAAATTATAAAGCAATTAGAAAATTTGAAACTAGAATTTATCCATGATTCCCTACAGATTTGCAATCAATTTTTTGAACTCTATTAACTCAGGCAAATTGAATCTCAAAAATATTTGAAACATTATATGAAGGTAGATTTAGTTATTTAAATGAATTAGAAAATTTATGAGCAAATATTGAAATTTTGAATCCACATGAAGCAATAATTGTATGACCTACAAAATTGAAATGATGATATGTTTCTAGTAAAGATCTTAGATGCGGATGAGCAATGATATTGGCATGAATTATGGCATCCTGAACTACTCACATAATGAACGAAGATATTATAGCAAGATGATATGATGATATAGAAAATAAATTAAAATCAATTTGAGTAAAAATTAATTTAATTTAATTCCAATTTATTATATTTTAAAATTAACTAAAAAAAATGAAAAAAATCTGATTAATCTTTTGATCTTTTCTTGTTTTATCGTTTATAAATTTTACTTTTGCCTGATGAGGCATGGTTACCGATTCAAAAATCGTAGCTCCAGAACGAGTTCCACCAATACAAAATTCTATTAGTTATATTTTTGATGAAACATGAGCAAAAAATTTATTAGCTAACAAAAGTTTATTACTTCAAGTAAACTGCAATGCATTACCAGTTTTAAAATCTTTATGATTCACAGAAAACACTTCCAAAACATTTTCTTTGTGACTTCAAGAATGAGATTTTGATTATAATTTTGATTTTAGAAATTGTGGTTTGTGGGCAAATAGAACAAATGCTAATTATAACTACACAAAATCTTTAACAGAAAAACAAGCTTTAGATTTTGCAGAAAAATTTATGCAAGATTCTTACTTAAAAGATAAGGTATTTTACAAAACTTGAAAACCAATAATTCTATCCAAAAATAATAATGGCCCATATTATCCAATAGCCAAAGAGGGCAGTATTCAGTCAAGTGACGCTTCAGATATATCTGGCATAGAAATAGATAATTCTGATCCACAAACAATAGAGCCAGAATATACTTCGTTCAGTATTTTGTATCCATATGTTTTGAACTGACAAGAAATATATGAACAATATGGGAATAAGGCGGGTATAACATTAGAAGTTTCTGCAGATGGCGTAATGAGTCTAAATGCTAGGTTATTGCTATTCAAATGAATACTAAGAAATTCAGAAAAATTATCATCTGACGATTTAATTAGAATTATAAAAATGTGATGAAATTCTCCTTTTCGATGACAAACACAACAAGTGAAATTCAATAAACCAGAAAGGATATTAGTTTTGTTTAACCTTCGAAGAGATAACAAAAATTATTTATATTTTTCTTCATGAATCTGATTAAAATCTAATGTTAAACCAGATCAATATGCTCAGCAAAATTATAATATAATATTGTCCGATTATAAAATTGGAAATATAACACAATAAAAAATAAAAATTAGTTTATTCTCCATCGATTGGATCAATCGGATTGAACTGTTATAGTTTCATATTCAGCTGAAAATGTAAAATCATGAACTCTATCTATTGTTTCGCTTCAATAATTTTGAATTGTTATTCAAGCTCATGTCCCAGCAGCTTTAATTACAAAAACTTGTCACGTTCTTCAAACTGCCGTTGGCAAATTTAAATATAATGTAGCTAATGAATCTCAAGAAGCTATTACTGTATAGTCATTTGCAAATATTGGGCAATAGTTATCATTTCAAATAGATTCACATCAATATCAAATTGATCTTATATTATTTTTTATTCATCACAAAAAATTTGTTATAGGTAATCACATATCAATATTTGAATCATAATATATTTGTTGTTGTATACTATTATTTGAATTGTTTCGGTCTATAAAATCATACTTTGGACCAAGAAGAATAATTACATTTCAACAATTTTCATCTCAAGGAGTTGAACAACGTGAATCTATTGAAAAATTTGAATTTTGTTCAGTATAATCAGATATTATATAGTTAGCCATAAATTCGGCGTTTGTTTTTGGCTCTACAACTATCATATTAGTTACATTAAGATTAGGAGTTATTCGAGTATCTATATCTAGTTTTTTTTTAAGTATTCATATAGCAGGGCTATTTGTTTCTTCTACTCATGTGAAATTTTCTATTTCTATCCATGTTTTGGATTGATCTATGGCAGTAATGACCCATCATCTTTGTGATCATCACGTCATATTATTTGTAGAATTATTTGCATAAAGTATTTCAATAAAATCTCCTGTTACTATTGTGCTATCTACCGTATTTCCATTTTCAAAATTATAGCGCCAAATATTTGATCATCTATCTATTATAGATTCAATTTCTAATGGTTTAAATATATCTCATATTTTATACATATCTTCAACAATTTCATCATTTTCACTATTACTATTGGTAACTTCTACCCATCCGTATAAATCAGTATCCAAATCAGTAATAGTGAAATATCAATTATTGCCGTTATATTCATTTCATCTAATCATAATTTTTTCTCCTATATTTCACATAAATGGCATTCATGATGGATTATGATATCGGTAACGAGTTGTATTATTATCAATTATTTCTATTTTTCGGATAAAATTTTGATTGTTTATACATACTGGTCTATAATCTGTAAATTCGTTTGTAGGAACTAATTTTGTATACATTCATGGATTTATTAAATCAGTCCAATATGTAATATATATTTTTGACATATTAAATTGTTCTCAACATATTGTATCTGAAACATAAAAACTTAAAATGAAATTTCTTCATAGATTTCTTTTTGTTCATATTCATGTATCTTCAAAACCTCATAAATATAGATTATTACCAAAGAAAAATTTCTTTCATTTATATGATAAAACAGTTCTATCATAAATTCCTTTTTCTGTGACTAATGAGCCACTATCATATGGCCAGTCTATTGCATTTGATATATTATTTATATGTTGTCAATATTGAACTCAGAATCGTCAATTTACATCTAAATTTACTTGAGGATTATTTGTATTTATTCAGATTTTATCTGTTATTGTTTTTGGATAAAGATATCAGCTTGTCGCATTTCTTGACCAATAGTTTGGTATATATCAAGTAACTGATTCCATTCAAGTTATATAAACATATAAAGTATCATTGATTCAACTAAAATATATTCAAGTAATATAATTATTGGTATCAGCAAAAGAATTTTTATCAACACTATAAACAACGCCACTATTATCAATAGCTAATATGCCTGTCAAATTATTATCATTAGTTACATCTCTAATTCTAAGATTCCCATTTATATCAAGATTAGTTGAGGGATTATTGGTATTTATACCAACTCAATTTGTAGCATGAATTAAAAAAGTATTAGCTTTTGTAGCAGAAAACTCCATACCAATGCCACCGTGATCATTCCAAATAAAAGTATTATCGTAATTTGTTTCAGCAAATTTTCCTGCGACGAAACTATTATTTCAACTTATACTGTTATAATATCATCAAGCAATAAAAGAATAATTTCAAGTTAATTTATTTTGTGTTCATCAAGCAATAGAAGAACGTAAACTTCAAGAAAAAATAGTATTTGACACTCATCAAGCAATAAAAGATTGTGATCAATCAACACTATTGCTATATCCTCAAGCAATAGAAGAATAAACTCAATCAATACTATTACTTGTGGCTCCGGCTATGAAATTACCACTAACTTGTAAAGAAACAGTAGGAGAATTTGTTCATATGCCAACAAATCATCAGGAAGTAATTCTCATCCTTTCTATATCATTAATTTTCATTATAAAAGGATAATTATCTAATGTTCAAATAAAATAATCATTTCATTCGATTAAGTTTCAAGTTAATCACCAAGCATTTTTGTTTCAATCAGCGCCAGTATTTCAAGTGGCACCAGTATTTCAAGTGGCACCAGTATTTCAAGTAGCGCCAGTATTTCAAGTAGCGCCAGTATTTCAAGTAGCGCCAGTATTTCAAGTGGCACCAGTATTACAAGTGGCACCAGTATT
>JBBABP010000023.1:0-15517 GCA_041657585.1 Candidatus Absconditabacterales bacterium
AAACGCAGATAATTCCAGAGAATAAAAAAATTTATAATTAAAAAAACGGCCGGATAATATATTCAGCTCGTTGTTATTTGTGTCTTTGTAATTATTCGTATAAAATTTTATACAAATAACTATCCCTATATAGGATTTGTTTAATTATTTTTAAAAATCCCTCTGTTCTTGCTTGCTGTATGCATGCTTCGGACTTCTCCCTTTGCAAAAGGAAGATAGATTAACGTATAAATTTCTCGAAGTTAAGAATAAACATCTAAATATTTGCAAAATAAAAAAATCTGAATATAATTATAAAAGCCGAAAGCTTGAAGCAAAAAAGCTTTAAAGCATCAAAGTCAAAAAGATAAAAAACTATTTATAGCTTTCTATAACTTTTCTCGCTTTTATTACTTACTTTATTTATGATAGAAAAAGCCGAAACTATTAAATTCAAAAAAATATGATTTGATCAAGAAAAATATATCAAACTTCAAAAAGCAAAAATTCTTGATGCTGTAAGTAATTTTTGAGGTTGAAAATTATATTTAGAAGTTTGTTGAGAATTTCTAAATGATGATTTTGCTAGTAATTTTTTGCCATGATTTAATCCTGACTCCAAAAAAATAATTTTTTCTGAATTGAGTAATCAGATTGAAGTTCTTTTTTGTGTCAAAGCTGATGATATCTTAAATAATATTGAAATTAATGGACAAAATATTCACGATTATCTTTGGCAAATTGCTAGAAGTATAGAAAAAAATCTTTGAGTTAAGTCACATATAGTTATAAATCAAATTGATGTAGAAAATATGTTTGATATGGTTTTGGATTTTGAAAAAGAATTCCAAAAAAAATGATATAGAGTTTGGGAAAGATATAAAATTAATTGATATCCGGCTAATATCAAAAATGTTTTGAGTGAAAATTGACTTGGTAATGATGATCATATCCCTTTGACAAAAAATTTAATTCTGGTCACCTGATTGAGCGGAGCTGGTAAAACTTCAACTTGTCTTGGTCAAATTTATTTGGATCATCAAATTGAAATTAAATCTGGTTATGCGAAATACAAAATATTGCCTGCGTGGAATTTAGATATTTTTCATCCAGTGAATTTAGCTGACAATATTAATTTATTAGAAAACTGAAATTCAATTTCATTTGATGAATTACATAAAAAAGAATATTGAATGAGCTCAGTAATAAATTCTGATTCTATTGAAAATTTTGAAAATATAATGGCCATTGTTAGACAAATTGTGACTCACAAAAATTACATGATCAAATACAAATCACCAACAGATATGATCATTAACTGCACGTGATTTGCTATTTCCAACGATGAAATTATTAGTATTGCTTGTTTCAATGAGATTCAAAGAAAAATAAAATATTACGAAGAGAATTTGAAAGAAGGAGAAAATAAAATTGAGATATTAAAAATATGTGAAGAAATAGAAAATAAATGCAAACAATATTGTGACCAAAAAAAATATAATTGTGATCAGAAAATATGTTAATTTTTTTTTAATTTTTAAAAAAATCCCTCTGCCTTCGGCTTCTCCCTTTACAAAGGGAGACAAATTGTCCTCCTTTTCTTCAAAGGAGGAGGTATCCGCAAAGCGGATGGAGGATTTCAAAAAAAGACCTTTAATTTAATAAAGATCTTTTTTAGAAAATATATTTTACAATATTATTTTTTCTTTTTTACAAGTTCATAAACTCATTTTTCAACTCTTTTGAAAAGATCTTTGTATTTTTGAAGATTTAACATTACGGTGTTTGGACTAACCATTTTTTCTTTTAACATTTCTCTACATAATTCTTTTACATTCATTGGTCTTCAGTTTTTTTCAAATATTCTTACTAAGATTTCTTTTACCATTCATCATTCATAACCTCGTTCTTTAAGCCCGTAAATTCAAAGTCAAAGATTAACAAATATGTCGTTATTTTTTACAAGTTCGTTGTGAACAGTGTTAACTTTTATGCTTTTTGCAGGGAATCGTTCAACGATTTTTGCTGGCAATTCTTGATAATGAATAGGTTTGTTTATTCTTCTCATAGTGTAAAGAATTTTTAATTTAATTGTTTTTGGATTAACATCGTGAAATGTTGGTAATCAAATTTTACCATCAAATACATTTATTTCTCTGATAGATTCAAAAAAATTCACATAGAATAAATCATTTTTTAGATAATGAATTTCTTTGTAGTCTTTTGAAAAATTATCTTTCATCCATCATATAAATTCATATAGATCCTGACTCTTTTTTCTTTTTTCAAAATAACTTGATATTACCAAAACCATTTTTGTTAGTACATCTTCATAAAGTGGTTCAAGATAAAATCCTTTGTACAAATATTTATTCCTTTTTAAATAAGTAACATCAAAATCTGAAACTAAAATAAGTTTTAATTCTTGTTTAGTAAATTTGAAAATGTTTTTGTTGAACATTTTGGAAATCAAAGAATCTTCTTTTAGAAATCATCAGTGGGAATCAAGAGTTTTTTTTGCTTCTTTTAAAACATCCATATAAACATCATTACCAACAATCAGTCTTCTAAATCTCATCAATGCTTGAGATTCGATCTGTCTTATTCTTTCTCTAGTAAGAGAATATTCTTTTCCAATTCTTTGTAATGGCGTTTCTTTATTTCAATCTAATCCAAATTTTCTCATCAAAACTAATCTTTCTTTTGGTTTGCAATAAATCAAAACATCTTTTAAATTAGTTCATTCAATGTCAATCTTGATTTTTTTATCGTCCATTTTTACATTAAAATTCATTTTTGAGAACTTTTTAATAAATAAAAATTTTTAAGCTGAACTTTTGAGATTATTAATTGTTAAGCTAAGTAAGCTAATTTTTTAAAAATAAAGACGTATTGTTTTTTATCATAAAATCTTAATAAGGATTCGTACTTCAATGTCAAGCGATTTTTTTAAAAAAGCTTTTAGCGAAAGAAAAAAGAAGTAATTGGAATACTAGTAATTGCTGATTACGAATTACAAATTACTATTTTTGTTTTTCTATACATTAAATTTAAATATTATCACATCTCAATCTTTGACAATATAATCTTTTCATTCAAGTTTCAACAGCCCCTTTTCTTTTGCTTTAACTCGAGATCAGCATTCAATTAAATCTTTGTAATTTACAACTTCTGCTTTTATAAATCATCTTTCAAAATCTGTGTGTATAGCTCAAGCCGCTTTCGGCGCAGTTGATCATGTTGGTATTGTCCGTGCCTTTGATTCTTTTTCTCAAGCAGTAAAATAATACATTAATCAAACTTTATTAAACGCCAAAGAAATCAAATCATCTAATGTTGGAATATGTGTTAATTTATCTATTTCCAAAAGCTCTTTGAAAAAATCTTGTTTTTCTTCATCTTTCAAATCAATCATTTCTGATTCTAATTTTGCACAAACAATTGCAACTGGACTTTGAAGTTTGACCATGAATTCTTCAGCTATTTTGTGTCAATAAACAATATCTTCTTGAGAAATATTTATAGCATAAACTATTGGTTTAAATGTTAATAAATTATAATTTTTTAAAAGTTTTTGTTCTTCGGTTGAAAGATATTCTTTAATTGAGTGTGCAATTTTTCATTGTTGTAAAACAGTTTTAATTTTTCATAATATTTCAGTCAATTTTTGTTCATCTTTGTTTCAAGTTAATTTTGCTTTTCTTTCAAGTCATGGTAATGTTTTTTCAATTTGTTCTAAATCAGCTAAAATTAATTCAGTGTTAATTATTTCAACATCTCTCATCGGATCAATAGTTCATTCAACGTGAACAACATCGCTATCTTTGAAATATCTCAAAACTTGGACTATTGTATCTACTTCTCTGATATGTGAAAGAAATTTATTTCACAATCATTCTCATTTACTTGCTCATTTTACAAGTCAAGCAATATCAACAAATTCAATATTTGCATAAACTTTTTTTTTAGAATTAAATAATTTTGATAGTTCATCAATCCTATGATCTTTTACTTCAACAATTCATATATTTGGATCGATTGTACAAAAAGGGAAATTTTCTGCAGGTGCGGAATACGATTTTGTCAATGCATTAAACAATGTTGATTTACCTACGTTTGGCAATCAAACAATTCAGATTTTCATTTTATAAACAAGATTAAAATATTAAAAAACTAAAATATTAAAAAATTGAAAACAGTAACTTGTAATTTATAATTTCAAATTCCAATTTCCATTTCCTATTTCCTATTTCCTATTTCCTATTTCCTTTCTTTTACCTATTTCATGTTTTATATCAAACAAAAATACAGCCATTGAAAATGAAATAAATTTTTTTATAAACAAAAATGACATTTTTACCACATAGGAATTTCAATAATTTTTATTGAAATTCCTATTCTGCTAAAGCAGGGTAAAATAACCCCAAAAATCCCAAAGGATTATTTTATTCTTATCCAAAAATGACTACAAAAATAAAACAACATTTTAACCTTTATACGATAGCTATTTCTTTTATAATAGTTTTTGTTTTTGGAATAATTACTTTTGTTTTTTTCCAATGACAAGTCAGCGCATCCAAAGAAGATATTAAAAATGTTTTAGAATATAAATTAGATTGTCAGTTACAAAAAGAAATTATAAATGAATCTTTGTCCCAAAATGATCTTTTGAATAATATTTTTTTGCCTTCATATGATAATCAATTTAAAAAAAAATCTGAATTTGATTTAGAGTCAGATTCATCTATTCAAAAATATTTGAGTAAAAAAACTCCATTTAATAATCAGGATTATGTGCCAGAAGATTTGACATCAATTAATTCAAATTTTACTTTCAATGATTCTTCAAAATTTTTTTTGAGACAAGAAGCTTGAATACAATTTGCAGATTTGGCTTGGCATTTTTGGAATGAATTTAAATGAGATAAACTTTATATAGTTAGTGCTTATAGAAGTAGAGAATTCCAAAATTATTTATTGCAAAAATGATGTGATATTTCAAAATGTGCGAAAGCTGGAACTAGTGAACATCAGGCTTGATTGGCTATAGATATTAATGTGATAATGAAAAATTGAAAAAATGTTTGACTAGAAAAACAAAATAAATATTATTCTCGACTTATTCAAAATGCTAATAAATTTTGATTTCACAATACCTATCAAAAATGAATAGAAATTGACTGACAAATAGCAGAATGACGACATCGAAGATATTTGTGAACTTGATTGGCAAATATTTTATCACAGAAAAATTTAACATTTGCGGAATTTTTTAAACAAATGAATAATTAAAAATGAATAATGCTACAAATGTTACAAAGGCCACAAAGGCTACAAAGGCTTCAAAGGTTGCAAAAGAAAAAGATGGATAGACTTTTAATTTTTTAATAATTATATATAGATGCAAAAAGACGAGAAAAAAATTACTGAAAAATCTGAGAATCAAAAATCTGAAGAAATAACTGAAGAATCTGAAGAAAACAAAGAAAATAATGATGATTTGTTACAAAAAATGAAAGAAGCTGAGAAAATAAAGGATGATGTCTGATGAGAAAAAGAAGAATGAGAGCTGATGAAAAAAAATAAATTACAACAAAAAATAATTGAACTGGAAACTTCAAATAAACAATTTCAAGAAATAGCTAAAAAAGCTCAATATGACTATCTAAATTTGAAACTTGATTTTGATAGATTTCAAAGACAGATTCAAGAAAATTCAAAAAATCTTTGAATTGATTTATTGTTATCTGTAGTTAAAAAATTTCTACCATTTTTAGAAGATCTTAGAAAATCATTGGAAAATATTACACCAGAACATCAAGAAGATCCTTTGTCTAAATGAGTAAAAATTGTTTATGAAAAATTTTTGAAAACATTACAGTCTATGAATATATATCCAATCGAATCAATCTGATTAGTTCCAGATTCGTTTTTTCATGAACCTGTAAGTATGCAAAGCACAGAAAATAAAAAATTAAAATGAAAAATAGTTCAAGAATTTGAAAGAGGATTTTACTATCAAAAAGATTGAGAAAAAAAAGTTATAACTCATTCCAAAGTAATTATTTGAGAATAAATATTTACAGAAATAGCATTTGACATTTATATCTAAATCAATATAAGATTGGTGATGCTTTTTATTTTAAATAAAATTATTATGTCGGAATTTCATGAAAAATCAAAATATCCTCTTCATATAATATGAACAGATGAAACAAAAATTTTATCTGAAAAAATAGTTTCAAAATTAAATAAAAATTTAAGTATTGATATACCTAAATGAATATTGAATGTTATTGAAAAAAATATGATGCAAATAAATAAATCTTTGAATTGTGAAATAATCACTATCAATTGAGCTTTCGAAGTTTCAAAAGAAATAATAGGATATGACAAATTTGCTAATGAAGAAACAAAAATAGTTTTTAATGAATCTGTTCGTGGCAAACACGTTTATCTTGTGTGTGATGTAAATTGAAAAATAAACTCATCAAAAACTACATTTAATGACAAATTACAACAAGCTCAACTTATTTTACATACAGCCAAAAAACATGGCGCAAAAACTATAAATGTTATTTTTACTTGTTTCCCTTATTCTAGACAAGATAAACCCACTCAAGCTTGATTGAAAGATAGAGCTAAAAGAGAGGCTTCTTCTACACAATTTGTTGTCGAAATTTTAGAAATGTTGTGAATAGATTATTGTATAACAATAGATATTCATAATACAGCAACAACAAATGCATTTAAACAAACTAATTTTGTTAATTTATATACTTGATGGTTTGTACAAGAAGTTATAAATAAAATTAATAAATCTGATATTGTTTTATCTTGAACAGATGAATGATGTATAAAAAAAACAGAAGCAATATGCAAAGATTTGAAATTAAAAAATATAGTTGTTTTGAAAACAAGAGATTATTCACAAAAATCAGTAGTAACTGAATCTAGAATTTTTTGAGATATTGAATGAAAAAATGTAGTAATTCATGATGATATATTAGATACTTGATGATCATTAGTTTCATTGATAGAAGAAATGAAAAAGAAAAATCCAACTAGTATAAATATTGCAATTACTCATTGACGATTTAATGATAATGCAATTGAAAAACTTACAAAAATTCATGATGAATGAATGTTTGAAAATATATATGTGACAAATACTGTTTATAGAGAAAATTTGCCAGATTTTGTGAAGGTTGTTGATGCAAGTAATATATTCGCAAATACGATTACTTCAATTTTTCAATGAGAAAGTATAAATTACAACAATAATAAGTAGATTGAAGATTGTATAATTAAATAATATTTTTTATTAATTTGTAAATAATCCATATTATAAAAATTAACAAAATTAAACTTCATCAAAGAAATAATCATATAACATTAAAAAATGCAGTATAAGCTGGTTTTTGAAAAAAATCAGTCTTTAATTTTGGTAAAATTTTAATTGTTGAAATGCTTTCATTCAAAGGGAAGGATTCTATTTTTCCTATGGCTAATACGTATTTTCAAGAATTATTTGGGTTAAATATTTGTATAAAATAATCTCATGATTCAACATTTTTTGAAAACTCTGGTCATTGATTATAATTGTCTCAAGCAAATTTTTCAAAGAAATTTCATCGTTGGAAGTTTTTTCAATCTATCAATTTTATCAATTTTTTTTTGCTACTTATTTTAGCAGAAAAGTTTTTTTGTGCTCCGGAAATGTCTGGTGACGTGAGTTGGGCATATAATAAAAATCAAGTATTTGAACTTATTTTATAAAAATCAGGATTTCATTTTAATTCTCAATAAAATGCTTGAGAAATTTCTGGATTTTTTATTATAATTGGATTTGTTTCAGAATTTGTCTTTTCAAAAATTAATCTTGGTTGATGTGCAAAAGTAAAAGAGAAAAAAAATAATAAAAAGAAACATAAAATAATCTTTTTTTTGTTCATTAGAAATTTATCTATATAAAAAATTAATTATTAATTATATAATTGCTTGTTTTTTGCAAATACATTTTGTCAACTCTATTTTTGACGGTTAGATTTAAGTCTATTTTGACTTGATTTTTTGTATAATATGATTATAGAAGAAAAATGTTACAAGGGCTACAAAGGCCACAGAGGCCACAGGAGTTATATTTATTTTTTTTGATTTATAATGATTTATAAAGTAAAAACTTACACTAATTTGTGATTAGAGTGATATGAAATTATTGTAGAAGCTGACAGTAACAAGGCATTGCCTACTATAGAAATTATATGACTTCCTGATATGGCCGTTAGAGAATCCAAAGAAAGAATTAGAGCGACTTTTCGTAATGTTGGTATCGATCTTCCAAGAAGAAAAATAGTTTTAAATTTATCTCCGTCAGATACAAAAAAAGTTTGAACAAGTTTTGATTTGGCTATGGCTGTTTCCATTTTACTTTTGATTTATGATGGAAATGTAAAACATTTTGATAAATTTCCTAATTTTTTATTTTTTGGAGAATTGTGATTGGACTGATCTATCAAAAGAGTTAACTGACTTTTGCCATCAGTCATAAGTAGCATGAAGCATTGATATAGAGATTTTTTTGTCCCTGAAGAAAATATTTATGAATTGGAATATGTGCCTTGAATAAATATTTATCCCTTAAAAAATTTTTCACAAATTGTTGAATATTTTGTTTATTGAAAAGAATTTGATGTAATAAATCAGGCGAAAGATATTGAAAATTTGTACCAAGAAAATAAAAACTTCGAAGTTGATTTTGCTCATATCAAATGACATATTTTTGCAAAAAGGGCATTGTCTATTGCTGCGGCAGGTTTGCACAATTTGCTTATGGTTTGATCTCCTGGTAGTGGTAAAACTTTATTGAGTAAGGCGATTCAAAGTATTTTACCTCCGCTTTGATTTGAGGAAATACTTGAAGTAAGTCAGATTTATTCTGTTATTTGAAAATTAACTAAAGATACTCCTTTGATTATCAAAAGGCCATTTAGGCAAGTTCATCACACTGCATCTAGAATTTCTATTATTTGATGATGAACAAATCTGACTCCTTGAGAAGTGAGTTTGTCGCACAAAGGAATTTTGTTTTTCGATGAATTGACGGAATTCCCTAGGGAAGTTTTGGAAGTTCTTAGACAACCGATAGAAGATAAATATGTAGTAATTTCTAGGGTTTCGGGAACTATACAATATCCTGCTAATTTTATGTTTGTAGCTGCGATGAATCCTTGTAAGTGTGGATTTTTTAAAGATCGCGAAAAACAATGTGTCTGTAATTTAAACGATATCAAAAAATATCAAAGCAAAATATCCTGACCGTTATTGGACAGAATAGATATGATTTTGGAAATTCCTAGAGAAAATATTGATAAGATTTTGGACAATGTTCAATGAGAATCGTCAGCGAGTATAAGAGATAAGGTCATCAATGCCTGGAAAATTCAGCAAAAAAGATTTGCCAATAAATGAATTTTTTCTAACGCACAAATAACGTCAAAACATATCGATGAATTAATTCCTTTGGACAAACAATCAAAAGAATTTTTGTCAGAAGCTTCCAGAAAATTAATTTTGTCACCAAGGGTTGTTCATAGAACAATTAAATTAGCTAGAACTATTGCTGATATTTCTGGAGAAGAAAATGTTAGTGTTCAGCATTTGGCTGAAGCGATGCAGTATAGGAGCAAAAGTATGTTTGTGGAGTCGGAGTAGAATTAAAGTTTCAAAGGCTTCAAAGGCAACAGAGGCCACAGAGGTTGAAAAGTTATAAATAAAAGATTAAAAAATTAAAAGATTAAAAAATTGAAGAAGTACTAAAAAAGCTAAGAAAGCTAGAAAAGTAAAAAAATTATAAATTAAAAAAAATAATCAGATTTTTTACTGCTTGAATAATTTGTATATTTAGTTAATAATGGTTGGTCAGCATAACTTTTGTTTTTCTAAAAACCAAGAAAATGAGAAATTATTCAAACAGTTTAGTCCGATCTATAACTAGAATAACATTGTTAGAGTACTGTAGTAAAAAATATTATTTCAAATATTATACGTGAGCGTTAAAAAATGTTGATCAAAAATTACGATCAGACACGATTTTGTTAAAAAATTTGAAAAGCTTGGAGATGCGAGTAGGAGAAAAAACTCATCATATACTTTCAGATTATTTACATTTATTGCAATCCAAAGAAGCCACACCAGAAAATATAAATTTGTTGAAAGAAAAAATTAGACAAAATATCCAGGAAGAATTTGAAATTTCCAAAAATAGAAAATATGAAAATGTTTTTGAAGAAGAAAGATTTGGTTTGACTGAGCATTATTATTGAGAAGATGTGGATGCGAAACTGGAACCTTGCATACAAAAAGTTATGAATAATTTGGATATTTTCATAGCCAGTGAGCGAAACGAAAAAGTTCAACGATATTTTGATAAGGCGCAAAAAGTTTTTATAGAAAATCCTAGGAATCAAAATTTTGAAGCAATGAAAGTAATAATTCCAAACATTCCTGAGCTTAAAAATGTAACTATCATGGCATCTCCAGATTTTGGAGTAGTTTTTAATCCTTCAAAATATCTTATTATTGATTGGAAATCTGGAAAAGAAAAAAATGATTTTGAATGAGTATCTGATCAGATTAAAGTTTATGCTTTAAAATCTTTTTTAAAAACCTGACTAAAATTTGAAGACGTAGAAATTTCGTGATATGAGGTATATTTACCAAGTTTAAATCAATTTGGCGGAAAAATAACAAAAGAAGATATAGATTATATCCAAAAAAAATTAGTTGAAGATGTTAGTTTCCAAAAACAATTTATTCAAGATTGAGATGAAATTAGAAATGAACCGTTGGCTAGTTCTAAATTTTTGAGAACAAAAAGTGAAAAAAAATGTCAGATTTGCACTTTTAGAAAGGTTTGTGAGGAGTTAAAAAGTTACGAATTAAAAAATTAAAACCCTCCAAAGAAAGAGGCGGGCAGGCACTAAAAAATTAAAAGATTAAAAAAATATATTTTTATTATTCCTTAATTTTTTATACTTATATTTATTCTTGATTTGATTTTTGGGATGCTGTTGTATCGTGGTGGCGTGATGCCAATAATTGCGTTAGAAATTTCTGGATAGGCAGTTATAATTTCTTTTGCTTTTTCTTTGTCTAAAGAAATTATATGTTCTTTGATGCTTGGCAAAATTCCATTTATATCTTTTGTGAAATCATAAGCTTGGATAATGCTTACTTTTGTTGGTATGATAAAAACTCATTCATTTTCTTTGATGTTGTTCAAAAAACTTATTGAATTTTTGTCTATTGTGATTAGTTTGATTTTGTCTGATGGTCTTTGTTTGATATATTTATTTATAACATCTATTAAATCTGATTGATTGATTGTTATGAAACTTATATGCGCGATAATATATCATTGCATCGTTGGTGTTTTTTCTCAGATTTTATTTTTTATAAAAATTTGTTGAATTTCAATATTTATAAATCTTTCGAAGTTTAGAAAAAAACTATCAGTGAATTGAAAATTTTTTGTAATTATATCAGATTTTTGTTTATTTATTTCTTGTGTTAATTTGCCAGACAAACTATCAATATCTTTTTGAGTGATCACTCAATTGGAATATAATGTTCAACCTGTAAAATTTGATATGACTTGAGCATATATGCTTTGTCAGTAATAACTATTTTTCAAATTTTTGATATAAAGTTTAGTTCATTTGATAAGATTTCATCTTGGTCACATCAATGTTCATTGTATATCTTGCTCTGTGGCTTTCAGATTTATTGTGACTTTTCAATATTCTTTTCAAACTGCTGCAGGTAATTTAAATAGCTCTTTGGAAATAAAAAGACGTCAGTCGTCAGTTATAAATTTTGTGTTTGGCAAAAATGAATATTCTTTTTCGGTTTGATTTATAATCTCAACTTTTCACTCAGATGGATTTTGCATATATTTTATATTTGCAGTATTGATAGAAAAATTATATTTGAAATCTATAAATTCTGACTTAAAAGGTATGCTCAAAAATCTTGAAGATTTTGGATATTCTGTATTGGTGCCTGGATAATAACGGAAATTATAAATAATATTTTCGATCTGATTTGATGGAATTATTTTGATATTGGCACTTGGTAATACTAATGAATATAATCAATATATAATTAATAAAATAAATATAGCCTCAAAAAAAAAAGTTGCATAAAAAATATAGTTTTTTTTTGAATATATTTGTAAGTGGAATTTTTTGATGTTAAATAAAAATAAATATATGATATTGAAAAATTTGACTATTTGATGTTTTTCTTGATGGATTACTTTTAATCATAAATGTCCAAAAAAATATTTAGCTTTTTCTGTTTTTGTTTCAAAAAAAGCATTTATATGTTTTTTTTCCAAAAGCTCTTTGATTTGTTTTCATCGTCGTTCATTGTCAAAAAAAGCATGTTGATTCTCTATATTTATGTTTATTGTTTTGTGGTCTGGAATTTTTTCTAGAGTTTTGAAAATTTTGTATAAACTATCTTCTTTAGTAAAAAATAATTTCATATAATTAAATTAAAATAAAATATTAAAACATTAAAATATTAAAACATTGAATTTTTTAGTTTTTTAATATTTTGGTTTTTTAATCGTTTAGTATGGGATTATATTATCTTCTTCTGTTTCTTGTGTAGATTGAATTGTCCGTTTATGATGTAAGTATAGACAAAACATTATAATAAAAAATGATACATATTGTTTGATGTCTAATGTAATATTTCAAATTGATATAACTCAATGCCTTGGATATTGTTGAAATAATAAAATTATGTTAATCACAAAAAGTAGCATTGCGAATCATAAAATTCAATATCAGAATTTTTTTTTGATTTTTCTAAATATTCTTGTACATCAGGCAACTAATAATGAGGTAATTGTTAAAAATAATCAAATAGGCAATACTGAACTAAATTTATTTAATTGACTTTCTGAATGAAGTGATTTGATTCAAAATATTCAATTTGTAGTGTTTCATATAAAATTATCTCACATCAACAAAAATATTCCTAACGGCACAATACAAAGACAAAATGAAAAAAATAAAATATCTGCTCGAACTTTTCTATTTTCTATTCTTTTGATTTTTTTGAAAAATAAAACCATTCGTAGGAATATTCACAAAACAATTCAAGCAAAATTAAAATTATATCAGTACGGTGAAATTAACATTAATAGCTCTTTGCTATTGACTGGAAACAATCAGAAAATAAATACAAAATTAAAATATGTTCATAAAAAATATATTAATACTATTAATAATGGCAATCGATAAAATAATTTCCAAAAGTCTTGATGGTATCTTTTTGTTAAATATATACTAACTAAGATAAAACAAATAAATGACAATACTATTCAGATTCATGTCATATATAATTTTTCTCATAGTAAAGTTATATAAGGATACATAAAAATAATTAAAAATTAAAAGATTAAAAGATTGGAAAATTAAAAGTTACAGAGGGTACAAAGGCTACAAAGGCCACAAAAGCTAAAAGTTATAAACCTGCTTGCGTTAGGCAGTCGAAATGAATCAATCTTACCCGTTTAAATCAAGATTGCTTCGTCGCAAATAAGCTTTCTGCCTACCGCAGGCAGGCTCGCAATGACTAACAGTTGTAAAAAATGTTTCTTTGTTCTAATCAAAGAAACATTTTGTTGCGAAAGTTTTATCTTAGAAATTCAATGACTTTTGTTTCTCTAATTCCTGTAATTCTTATAATTCAAGGATAATCAAGCTGACTATCTATTTTTTCTCAGATTTCTTTTAATAATTTTTCTACCTGTAAATCTGTTATTTGTTTTGGATCAACATATACCATTATTTCTCTTCAAGCTTGCATTATATGAACTTTA
The DNA here is from genome assembly GCA_041657585.1 of Candidatus Absconditabacterales bacterium. Classification (GTDB taxonomy): domain Bacteria; phylum Patescibacteriota; class Gracilibacteria; order Absconditabacterales; family Absconditicoccaceae; genus JBBABP01. The sequence goes on from JBBABP010000023.1 coordinate 13,877, forward strand.
TCTACTCCAGCTAATTCATAAATTAATTTTTCAAGTTCTCACATTTTTTCTATAAATAATTCTTTTGTATTGAATCTTGCTCATGGTCTAGATGCAGATATTGCATCTGCAGCTGTAACAACTCGTGCAATCGGATTGTCAATTGGCGTGTCATAATGATGAGCTTCAGCTGAATTTATTATTATTGGGTCCATTCAGAATTTTTTTAAAAGTTCTCATCATATTAATGCATGAGATTCTCAAGTATTACTTGAAAGTTTACCTATATCGTGGAATAATCATGCTTTTTTTGCCATTATTGGATCAAGTCAAAGCTCTGTCGCAATTGATTCAGATATTTTCGCTACTTCTATACTATGTGTCCATAAATTTTGTCAGTAGCTTGATCTAAGAAAATATTGTCCAATCATTTTAACTATTTCTGGTTTCATCATAGTAAGATTTAGCATAGTTAATGCTTCTTTTCATTTTTCTATTAACAAATCTCATAATTCGTTTGTTACTTCATTAAATGTTTTTTCTATGTAGAAAGGATTGATTCTTCAATCTTTGATCAGTTTTGTTAAAACCATAGAGGCAACATATCTTTTTTCGCTATCAAAAGAAGATATTCTGACAACCAATGGAGTATCATCAACTATCAATTCTACTCATGTTAATTTCTCCAAAAATCATATATTTCTTCATTCTCTTCAGATTAATTTTCATTTAAAATCTTCGTTTGGTAGATCAATAGATCTTGTTGTAAATTCATTTACACTATCTACGGCTACTCTTGGCAAAGCTCTACTAATTATCATTGCGGCTTCTTTGGTTTCTTCTTCTTTTTTAATTATTTTTAATTTTTCTATGAATTGACTTAATTCTCTTTGATTTTCTTTTTCTATATTTTCAAATAAAAGTTCTTTTGCTTCTTGTTTAGATAATTTTGCCATTTCAGATAATTTGTCTGTTTGTTTGTTGATTGCCTCTTGTAATTCTTTTTGTTGTTCGTTTAATTTAACTTTTTCTTGTTCGAGTTTTTCTAATTTTTCATCCATTTTTTCTTCTCTAGCCAATAATCTGTTTTGGATTATTTCCATTTTTTCTAACCTTTGATTTTCGATTTTTTGTGCTTTTTCTTCTGCTTGTTCTGTTATTTTTTCACTTTTTTTCTTAGCTTCAATTAGCATTTCTTCTTCAATTTCTTTTATTTTTGACATTCTTTCTTTGAACTGCAAAGCTTTTTGCGTTAAACTTTTTTTATAACCATAAAATCATCATGCTGCTCAGATTCACAGCCCTAGAATTATACCGATAATTGTAATTATACTCATTATTTTGGAATTTAAATTATAAAAAAAAGAATTCATTGATTGTTAAAAAAGTTTATATCTATTTAAAATAAAATTTCAAAGGGTAATTTAAAAAACTACAAAAGCCTTAAAGCTACAACCATTGTTAAAGCAAGGCAAGGTGCATCAAAGATTTAAATTTACAAAATAGGCGATTTATAATCACCCCTACGGAAAAAAAATAACGCACTTACAAAAAAAGTAATTACAAATATTTTAGAAAAAACAAAGATTGCTTCGTCGTAAAAACTCCCCACCAAAGGCCGGCAGGCTCGCAATGACAGTTATTAATCAATAATAATTTGTT
>JBBABP010000024.1:0-15440 GCA_041657585.1 Candidatus Absconditabacterales bacterium
TTTGATTCCAGCGCGGTGGCGAACGGACTTTTTGAGTTGTTCTTAACTCCAGCTCTTTTCCACGGTGGGGCTTTCCAGGGAACCATGCGGTTTATCTTTACATTTTTTATTCCCTCTCTTTTAGTCGGGACTCTACCGGTTGAGGCTGTCCGAAATTTTTCTTTCTCCAAATTGGCTCTCATAGGACTTTTGACTGCGGTCTGGCTATTAATTTCCATTAAGATTTTCGGTCGGGCGACTAGGAAATATGAAAGTTCTAATTTTATGACTTTTGGAAACTAATTTTTTACTAATTATATCTAAGACATTAAATAAACAGATTATCCCTGCGGTCTTGCCGCAGGGATAATTTATAAGAGTATTAATCTATATAGCGTTTTCGGTATTATTAAAAAAAGGTAAATATATTGATTTTAATAACATCAAGATGGTTTTCTCCTGTTTTGTCCGGAGAGAAGTCTTACGATTTTTATGGTCTATATAATTTTTACCCCTACTTTTTATAAGAAAGTGGTGGTATTTTTTGTAATATTAACCAGAGGATATGGCTTAGGTACGCTTGATTTTTATTGTCAATTAGTCTAATATCAATACATAAGAATGTTTAAATAATAGTTATAAATATATGAATATAGACATAAATATTAATAAAATCAGCGATTTGCTAACAAGGGGTGTAGATGAAATTATCGACAAAAAAAGCCTTGAAGATAAATTGAGAAGCGGAAAGCAGTTAAGAGTAAAACTTGGAATTGATCCAACCAGTCCAAATATTCATCTTGGCAGATCAATACCATTGCTTAAGTTGAGAGATTTTCAAGAATTAGGACATCAGATTATTCTGATTATTGGAGATTTTACAGGAACAATTGGTGATACCTCTGATAAGGAAAGTGAAAGGCCAATGTTGTCCCAGGAGATGATACAAAATAATTTAAAAAATTATATAGAGCAGGCCGGTAAAATTATTGATATTGACAAGGCTGAAATATTTTATAACAGTAGCTGGTTGGGGGAGTTAAAATATTCCGATATAGGTTACCAGGCTGACCAATTTTCTTTAAATGAATTTATTTCAAGAGAAAATATTAAAAAAAGATTGAATGTGGGAAAGAGAATAGTTCTGCGAGAGCTTCTTTACCCATTAATGCAGGCATATGATTCGGTTAAGGTGAAAGCTGATGTTGAACTTGGCGGGACTGATCAGAGATTTAATATTTTAGCTGGAAGGACATTACAAAGGGCATATAGCCAAGAACCACAAGATGTAATAACTAATCCTTTAATCGAAGGGCTAGACGGAAAAAAGATGAGTTCCAGTTGGGGTAATACTATCAATATTTTTGAGGAGCCTAACAATATGTTCGGAAAGTTGATGACGCTCAATGACGAATTTATTATAAGGTATTTTGTGCTTTTGACTAGGTTTGATTTACAAAAAATTAAGGAATATGAAGGTGAAATGAAATCAGGTGCAAATCCGCGAGATTATAAAATGAAATTGGCTTTTGAGATAGTTAAATTCTATCATTCAGAAGATGACGCAAAAAAAGCACAAGATTATTTTATTAAAACGGTTAGTAATAAGGAAATTCCTAAGGATATGCAGATTTTTAAGCCAAAAAACAATGATTTAATTTCTGTATTAGTTGATAGTGGATTGGTTACGAGTAAATCCGATGGAAGAAGGGTTATTTCTCAAAATGGAGTAAGGATTGATGGTGTAGTCGTGTCTGATTTAGATATAGTGGTAAAAAGAGGTCAAGTTATACAAAAGGGTAAAATAAATTTTATAAAAATAAATTAATCAACAACAACTTGTTTAAAGACTGTTTTTATGAAAAAAGGTGAAATTAAGCATAATGTTGCTTTTCTTGATATTAATGGTTTCGCGCACGAGGGATTTACGAGCGGACTTTTTATTTCCGTAAAGCAAATGTTAAAAAGTTTTATTGATAATAATTGCAATTCTTTTATATTGTCTGTTTCGGAAAAATCAAAATCCAAAAAGAGTAAAAAAATTTATGGTCTTGGTAGCGAAACATTGGAAGGTATAAGAATAAAAAAATATTTTGTGGAAAAACCACTAGATAAAAATAATAATGAAGCCGTAATGGCTGTAAGGATTTTATTGAAAAAGTATAGGCCAAAAATAGTCATAGTTAATACTCCGGCTGTTTTTTTTAATTCATTTCATGCTCTAGCAGTAAAAGAAGTTATTAGTACTGGGGCAAGAGTTATGACGATTGTTTCAGATGAATTATTTCCCACTTCCCAGAATTATCCCAAAAAAGAAATAGAAGAGTATTATGAATTAATAAATAAAGGAAGCGTTTACGCGATAAGCAATAGAATTGCAGATAGGTTGAGAGAGGTCAAGGTGGTAGCAAATAAATTTCCTCAGCTTTTTGATTTTGATAAAATAATATCGAAAAAAAGAAACCCGCGGTATATTACCATGATTAATAGGCACCCGATAAAAGGAATATCTATTTTTAATAAAATTGCCAGGAAAATGACTCACGAGAGCTTTCTTTTAGTTGAAAGTTGGCCAGATGTCCCACGGTGGAAAAAAAAATGTAAGAATGTGAGATTTATAAAATTCAATAAAAATGTTAAAAACATTTACGAAAAAACAAGAATTTTATTAGTTCCATCTTTGTGTAAGGAAGGGATAGCAAGAGTTGTGATAGAATCGATGATGAATGGTATACCCGTTATAGCCAATAGGATTGGTAGTTTGCCTGAAATAGATACAAAGTTTATTAATTTTGTTGAGCCACCAAAAAAAATAAAATATAAACTTAATAAAACTATTTTGTATCCAGAGGTGGGAAAAAATGAGTTAAATAGAATTGTTGATGAGTATGTGAAAATTATTAACAAGATCAAAAATGGTGATAATAAAAATTATGATGATTCTAAAAAAATTGCGTTAAAATATGCCAATGGAAATAAGGTAAAATTTGAAAAAATTATAAAGTCTTTATTGAGATAATTTTATGGATAAACATTTCTTAATAAAAAATAAATACAGTGATCTCGATTGTCTAACAATTCTAAGAGGACTTATTTATTACAGTATTCTGGAGAAGAAAAAGATTTTTCTTGATTCGAAATATGACAAAATAATTAGTCTAGTTAAGGAGTTTGGCTTGAATAGATTTTTTATGTTTTCAAAATTTAAGAAAGATTTTGAAAATTTATCCCTTAATAAATCATATAATAGGGCAAAGAACAATGATTTTTCGTTCTTGCTGTATGATTTAATAAGATCTAGAGTTGAAAATGGTAATTATAAAAAGCAATATTTAAGTTTTGATTATTCAAAAGTTTATCATTTTAAATTACATGATAGACTTGGAGACGCCTTAAGTATTGTTTGTGGTTTTGAGAATTATTGTAAAGATAATGGAGTCAAGACTATCATGATTTCAGGCCCTAAAATATTTAGGGATGTTATTGATTTATTTAATATTGAGCATGTGAAATATATTAATGAAAGAGGATCAAAAAATATTGACTATTTATATACCTTAGCAAGTTGGAATTTGCCGTGGATGAAGAGATTTAATGATGTTTTAGTGAATTTATATGGCGGGAATGGCTGTCGTGACGATGTGGTTTTGCGTCTGAAAGATAATAAAAAAGTTAACAAAAAAGACATAGTCTACTGCCAATTTGACACGGGTTCGTCTAATAGGGAATTGATTAAAAATTCGCGCAAGATATTAGATATTTTTAGTAAAGAAAAGAATGTTGTTGTGTTGGGTGGACCAACGACGCCAGATTATATGGGTAATGACTTTATATATGAAAGAGGAGATTTATCGTTTTTAATAGATAAGCTCCTAGCTTGTAAGCTTTTTATTGGATGCGACAGTGGAATTGGGCACCTCGCTGGCATCCTTGGTGTTAAATCTGTCATTATAAGTTTTACCGATTACGAACCAGTTTATCATTTTTTTAAAAAATACAAAAAAACAATCACTGTTCCATTCAATATTATAAATTTATTTAAATAAAAATAATGTTAAATAACGGATACAAAAAAATATTAAAAAAAATTAATAATAAATATTTTCTTTCGCCAAGTGGATCAAATTTAGAACATTTCAGTAAACTTGTTATTTTTGCTTTAAAAAAAGTAGTAGATTCACAAGGAGATGGCCCTGTATACAAAGCAAAAAATAAGTCTAGTATTTTTAATGTTATTAAAAAAGCAAGAATACCTCAAAAAGCAATTACCGATCCTTTTAGAATTTTAGGTAAGCTCCCCTTATATATGAGTGGCTGCGTGAAACCAAGTAACCCCTATATGGTAAAGAATATTTTGCCCTTGCCGAGTTTTTTGTATCTATCGGTGTATAATGCAATTTCTTTGTATATGCCAAATGCGGTTACCGGAGAGGATGCCGCGGCCGTTCTTGATGCGGAGATTGCATGCGTTGCCGCCTTATCTAAATTGGCTTGTATTAGTCCAGATAGGTCAGCTGGATTATTTACTTTTGGTGGCACTGGTACAAATTTTTATGCAATAAAAATAGGTTTGTCAAAAGCACTGCCAGCTCATAGAAATGATGGAGTGAAGGATGATGCGGTAATCATGGATTCTAGGGCGGCTCATTATTCCCATTTGACAAGTTTAAATTGGTTGGGTATGGGAGAGAAGAATCAAGTGATAGTTAAATCCAATATTGACCAGACGATGAATGTCGTAGATTTTGAAATGAAAGTCAAAGCAGTACTAGAAGAAGGAAAAAAAATTGCCTGTATTGTGTGCTCCGGGGGAACAACCTCAAATATGGCAATAGATGATATTTATAAAATTTATAAGATTAGAAATAAATTAGTTAAGAAATACAATCTTGATTACGTGCCGCATATTCATTGTGATTCAGTTGTCGGTTGGGTTTATTTAAATTTTGTTAAATATGATTTTAATAAAAATAAATTAAAATTTTCAAGCTCTGTGTTGCAAAAACTAGAAGGAATTGTTGAGAAAATTTCAAAAATTAAATACGCCGATTCGTTTGGTGTTGACTTTCATAAAACTGGGTATGTGCCATATATTTCTAGTTTAGTTATTTTTAAAAATAGAAATAATCTTAACTACATTCAGCATGATAAAAAAAATACAACCCCCTTATTTCATAATAGCGAAGTTTATAATCCTGGAAAATTTACCTTAGAGACTTCTCGTTCGGGTAGTAATATTTTGGCGACCTGGTTATCTGTCCAGAGTATAGGCGTAGAAGGATTCCAGTCTATAATAGGACATGCGCTAGAAATGTCAAAACTAATCCGAGATGAAATAATAAAGAATGAACAATATGGCCTGTATATCGCTAATCAAAAATCATTTGGTAATGATGTTCTTGTTAGATGTTATAAGAGTGGACTAAATTCAGAAGAGATGTTTATGTCGGAAATATCCGATGATAAAATTCTTAAAAATAATAATGAATATTTTAGTAAATTTGCTAAATGGTTGCTTGAGAATGACGCCGAAAAAGAAGATGGAATAGCTCTTAGTAGGTCTTCGGCCGCTTTTTATTCTCACACAGGTGCTCCAGTGCCTGCTTTGAGAATTTATTCACTGAATCCTTATTTTAACGGTGATGATGCTAAAATATTGGTAAAAAGACTGGTTGGTTTTAAAAAACAATTTGATAAAATAAATAGACACAGACAAGAGCGATAAAAAAGTAATAATGTGTAATTTAAACGGGATTATTACAAACGCGGATGTTTGTGACGCGATTATGAAAAAATTTTCACCAGATAAATTTATTATGGTGATTTATTTGATAAGGGAGAAATTTTTCATGACGAGATAAATGAAAATTTTCTAAATAATTTGAATGTTGCCTCTGAAAAATAAATTTTTTTAAAAAAACGATATTTAAATAAGGGAAGGATTTTATGAATTTGTTGAATATTGTATTGAGAATAATATTGTTTTGATAATTATAAGCATTGGTTGTGATTTTTGTATAAAAAAATATTAGGGAAAGTGGGCATCTATTTCCCAATAATACTGCTAATACCGCAGTCTGTTAAAATGGCCGTAGGAAAAATACTAGTTATTTGTAATAAATAATATGCGTTGGTGAAAAAGATTCGTGGAGTATCCTATATCAGTGGAAGAGTAAAAGTTATTTTTCATCCAATAAAAAAGATCATTTTGTATTTACAGAAATCTTTTGGCAAGGTGTTTGTTGTTGGTGATGAGTCTAGTGGTTACGAGCTGACATTAGTAGCACATCGCGTTTTTCAATAAATGAATTATTATTATTTTGCAAAAATAAAAAATTTATAAATTATTCTCGAGAAAAAGAGACCCGAAGGTATAATCGTTTTCGTTTTTGGTTTTAAATATTTCATGCACACCAAAATCTTTATTCAACAAATGAGTAATTTTGGCTTTCCAAAAAATATTTTTATAATAGAATGGGTGCAGTAAATAATTTTGTTTGTTGTCAAAAAATTGTTTGTTTCCCCTAATAGAAAGATTGGATGGTTTGATAAATTGATTATTAATATCTTCCTGGTTATTGATTTGTACAAATTTTGATGGGTTTCGATAGTCAAAAGTGATGCTAAATTTGCCGTTGTTTGTCAGATGGTTTTTTATTTTTTTATTAATTTCGATTCTTTCTTTAAGTAGAATGTGCTCATAGACGCAAACCGATACAATATGATCAAATTTATTACTGAATTGAAAGTCGTTAATGTCTGTATTATAATTTTTTAAATCCCAATTTTTTTCTTTCGCAACAAAATTTGCATTGTTGACTAATTCTTTATTTTTATCAATCGTTACAACCTTGAGCCCCCTGGAAGCTAAATAATATGAGAATAAAGATGAGCTACCCCCTAGGTCTAAAACCCTCTGACCTTGTTTGAAGTCGTTGTTTAAAACAAGCCAAACAATTTCCCAATACAAAAACCATGGGAAGTTTTCATCGTCTGGAACGTTGTTTAGTGATTTATAATTATAGCCCCTATTAATTTTTTCCTCAAAATCATTGTTTAGGCTAAAAACACCTACCCAAGAGCTTATTTTAAGATTTTCTGATTTTAAATTTGTTATTAATTCATTAAGATCTTTGATGATTTTTTGTGCCTCTGGCGTTGTTAAATCGTTAGAGTCCATTGTTTTATTACATGTATTCATAGCTATATATTTTTTAAATTATTATGTAGTTGTTTGGAAAAATATTGCCTAGTTTATCTAATGTTATTATAGTGTTAAAAATCAAAAGATGTCAAAGAAGGGCGTCGTGCGAAAGGCGTCATATCAAGATTATATTGACCTTCGAAATTTGGACAGAATATCCCGTGTGAAGTAGTTTGGATTAATATTCAACAGATTGGCTAACTTAAGCCGGCTAATAATTAGTAACATTTCCGCTAACTTTAACTATAATTGCCCCAATTGATTGACATTTTACCAAAAATATGTAATAATATAGGTAGAAAATTGATCTTTTAAAATTAAATAAACCTAAAATAAAGTAATCATGAGAAAGATGTTGTTAATTCCGTTGGCTTTATTTGTAGTGGTTATGAACTGCTGCAAAGAACCAGATGATCTGATTATCATGATTTCTCCTGATGACTTATCAGGAGAATTTGTGAGCGCCACTGCCGTTTCGGCAGTAATCAATGTTACTGCTCCTGATGACGCCTTAGAAGTTGGCGTTTGCTGGGACTCTGTTTGGGGTCCGACAGTCGACGATAACCATATCTTGGTTGCCGTTGAAAATGGGAAAGCGACTATTGAAATAAGCGACCTGAAAGTCGATCAGCAATATTTCGCTAAAGTATATGCCGTCGGAACCGACGGGCAGTATATTTACTCGGAAGAATTCCGATTCAAAACCTGCTATATAAGTGCTGGTTTTAAATCTTCGGACATCGGCTTGCACGAGGCAACCCTGAACGGTTATGTGATGATCTTCGACGGTATGACCGAAGTGAAATTTCACTTCGAATACGGCGAAACGGCCACTTACGAATTTTCTACTCCGGACTCCAGTTTATCTGGGTCTGGTAAAACCGAATTCATTTCTCATCTTGAGGATTTAAAATTCGGCCAGAGTTATTTTATTCGCCTAGTCGTCACGATCAATGGTGAGGCAAAAACTTTCAAAGGTGAAAGTTTTAAAACCTTAGGCGGATTAGCCAGCGTTAGCAATATTCATTTCACCAATAATGAATATGGCCGCGTTATTTTATACGCGACCGTAAATTCAAACCACCTTTTAACTAGGGTGGGCTTTGAATTCGGTGAAACCCCAGACTATGGGGGGACTATCAACGTTGGAAAATTCAACAGCTCGGCCGAAGAGGTTTTTACGGTAATTGAGTTGTCTGAACCGACCGGTTGTCATTTCCGGATTCATTTAAACAATGAGGCCGGAGAATTTATCACCGCCGATACCGTTGTTCCTTCGCTGGCCTTTACCGACCGGGAAGGGAATGTCTTTTACTCAGTTAAGATTGGCGACCATATTTGGTTGACTTCTAACTGGAGGATTAAGACCTATAATAACGGCGACGCTATTCCGTACATCACTGCCGATGCTGACTGGGCCAATGCCAAATCTGGCGCCATGTGTTATTACAACAATGATCCGGAAAATTACAAAATTTACGGGGCATTGTATAACTGGTGGGTCATTGAAGATCCACGAGGAATTTGTCCTGAAGGTTGGAGAGTTCCGACTGATAAGGAAATTAGCGCCATGGGGAGAACATTCCCCGTAGAAATTTACGGGATACATAACTGCGGAGGTTTAAAGGAAACCAATAATGAACATTGGTTTCCCTTCAACACTGGTGCTACTAACAGCTCTGGTTTTACCGCTTTACCCGCTGGGGCCAGGGCGGAATTTTTAGCAGATCTTTCTAAGGTTGGTGTATTTGGAGACATCAATCAGTTCGCGTATTTTTGGAGTAGCGAAAGTTACGGTCCAGACATAGCTTGGCGAAGCCATCTTTATGGGGAAACCACCCAGTTATATTCAGGTAGGGGTGTGCTAAAGTATTTTGGTCAATCCATTCGTCTTATCAAAGAACAATAGACGAAAAAATAAAGTATTCAAAAAGGCAATTCAATAATGATTGCCTTTTTTCTTTAGAGAATAATTTTTTGAGGTGTTAATCCTTAACGCAGCGAACGCTCTTGGCGGAACAGCGCTCGTCGCTGTATGTCTCGTAAGTCGACGGTAAAGTTATTTCGCTTTCCGGGTAAGTGCCGCGATCTACAAAATATGGAGAGAAACCGGTAGTTTCCCAGGAGTCAGAATTATAATCGTCGTAACCCGGGGTGCCGGTCAGATTATTGATATTTATAAAATAGCTATCTCCATACCAGCAGGAGCCGTAGCAAGAGGCAAAGTTATTAAAATAGCCCGCCGGATGAAAGACATTAGCATAAGAATAATAACTTCCCAAGTATTCCATCCGCGAGCTTCGGAAGCCATACGGAACGATGCCCAGGCTGAAATTAGTATTTAAACAATCATAATCCCACTGGCTTAAATAATTGGAAGAAGGGCAAGTGCTGTTGGTCGTGGTCCGCAGGCTTTGCAAGTCGGTTGTGTTGACGATATGCCAGCCGCTCGGGCAGATACCGCGGGCGCTCCTTGCTCGAGAAGAATTAATAATGAAAGCCGCGTCGTATTGGTAGAGCATGGAAGTGCAGGCAGCCGTGACGCAGGTGTAGTAGCCGCCGTAATAATAAGCGTCGGACACGTCAATGCAGCCGACAGCGTTATATTGGGCGGTACCTAGCGCCCATTGCGGGATATTACTGCCGTCGGGGCGTTTTGTCGCCTTTAAATCATCGGCAAACCAGCATTTTGAGCCTATTAGGACCGTATCATAAGTCACGCCTAAATAGGTACAGCTATTGCCGCAACTAAAAAGTTCGCCGTTGTCGCAGGGTATTTCGAGGGATTGTAGGTAGACATCTTGCGGAAGATTATTAACAAAAGCTGTCCATTCTCCCGCGGTTTTATTAGGGATTAGGTAATCAATTTGGGAATCGTTTACTACATTCCAAGCCGAGTGGGCGCTGGTCGCGTCTACTACCGGTATTGTTGCCAGGCCCTCGGTTCTATATTGGTTTTCTCTAGTAACACCCCATACGAAAGGCGCGGCCGCAAAAACTAAAACAGCGATTATCAGGAATATCCAATGCTTTTTTTTAAAAGATGAGATTTTCATTTTGTTTGTATTTTAAAGCCCGCCAACCGGCGGCTATATTTAAATAATAGCAAATTTAGGGATAGAGGGCAATATTTAGTGTTTTTGCCTAATCTTTACTAATTACATCTTTTTGTGTATTATTTAGGTAATACTATTATAAAAAATAAGATTAATAAGACACTGTAAAATTTACTAGCAATTAATTATGAAAAACATCTTATTTGTTACCGGCATGCATGGCAATGAAGTAATTCCAATTTTTGCTCTCGCCTCCCAAGGAATACCGCAAATAGTAGCTAATCCGAAAGCTTTATCTCTAGGAAAGCGTTTTTTAGATTGTGATTTAAATAGTTCGTTCGGCATCAAAGGTGACGGTTATGAGATCAAAAGAGCCAAAGAAATACTTGGTTTTATTCCTAAAAATAGTCTAGTTGTTGATCTGCATACTTTTTCTGCCGGTAGTGAACCCTTTGTAGTGATAGTGGATAAGAAAATGATCAAATTTGCTTGCCAGACCGGCTTGAAGCGTATAGTCTTAATGGAACATAATATTAAAAAAGGGAATGCTCTTATTAATCATCGAAACGGAATATCAGTCGAAGTTGGCAACCATAAAAATTATAAATCATTTTTTACCGCCTTAAGAGTCGTAGATAAGATAAAAGCGGGGAAGGTGGAAAGTAAAGGAGTTAATTTATATAGCGTCTTCGGGATTATCAAAAAAAGAGGTAAATATGTCAATTTTAAACAACATAAAGATGGCTTTATCCCAGTTTTAGCTGGAGAGAAAGCTTATAATTTTTACGGATTAAAAGCAAAAAAATTACATCTTAATAATGAGTTTATAGCCTCTTGACAACAATGAAAAATGAAAACAAGAAGACAGTTTTAACGGGCGATAGACCAACTGGCCCTTTGCATTTGGGACACTATATTGGGTCGCTTAAAACAAGATTAGAGCTTCAGGAGTCAGATAAATATAATCAATTTATCATGATTGCTGATGCTCAAGCATTAACTGATAACGCCGATAATCCTGAAAAAGTTCGTCAAAATGTGCTTGAAGTGGCGCTAGATTATTTGGCAGTTGGATTAGATCCGACCAAGTCAACGATTTTTATTCAATCGGCTATTTCTGAATTAGCCGAATTGAATTTATTTTTTTTGAATTTGGTAACTTTAGCAAGATTACAGAGAAATCCGACTGTAAAAAATGAAATGAATCAGAAAGGTTTTGGCACCAATGTTCCGGCTGGTTTTCTCACCTACCCAGTCAGTCAGGCGGCTGATATCACTGCTTTTAGGGGAACAGTTATTCCTGTTGGCGATGATCAAATTCCAATTCTCGAACAAGTAAATGAAATTGTTCGCAGATTTAATTTAATTTATGGTAATGGCCAAAATGTTTTATTGGAATGCAAGTCACTGCTTTCTGGCACGACTCGTTTGTCGGGAATTTATGGGAAAGCTAAGGCCAGTAAATCGTTGAATAATGCGATTTTTTTATCCGATTCCGCGGAAGAGGTAAAAAGCAAAGTTATGGGCATGTATACCGATAAAAATCATCTTAAAGTATCCGATCCTGGTTCAATTGAAGGGAATATTGTTTTTGAGTATCTTGACGCCTTTGACCCCGATCTAGATGCAGTAGCGGAAATGAAAAAGTGTTATCAGCAAGGCGGTTTAGGAGACATTGTCTGTAAAAAAAGGCTCATTAATGTTCTTGAAGAGCTTTTAACTCCCATTCGTTACAAAAGGGAAGCTCTGGCGCAAAATCCTGACGCAATTATGAAAATTCTTGAGGAAGGGACTATCCGCGCGCGTGCTTTGGCAGCTCAGACAATGTCTGAGGTTAGGAGGGTTATGAAAATTGATTACTTTAACAAATGAATAATTATTTTTGAAACACCGTGTTTATGTGGTAATTCAAAACCTGGATGGCCACTATCTAAAATAATGTTTTCTAAATAATAAATAATCTTAAAATCTAAAAATTTTTTTAACAATTCCTGTTCTTCAAAATAACAGGTAAATTTATTATCGCCCTTAAAACTAGGGTCATTTTTTGTAAAAACATCAATAACAATATATGATCCGATTTTAGCATTACTTTTTATATTATATAATATTTCTAAAGCTTTCTCTTTGTCTAAAAAGTTTAAAACGTTGCGACAAATTATTACATCATATTTATCCTTTGCTATTTTAAAGTTACTGATATCACCACAAATCAATTCTAAATTATCAAGACTAAATTCATTTTTTTTAACCTTCATTTGATTAATAGCCACCTCCGAACTATCAATTGCCGTAACTAAAAAATCATTTTTAGCTAAAAATAAAGAATCACGTCCCTGTCCACAGCCCAAATCAAGAATGGAGCCACCTGATAAAAAATTTTTCCAAATTAAATTAATTGGTTGACTAGGTTTGATATCTTCGCTAACATTAGAAGATGAGTATATTTTATTATATTTTTCCATATTTTTATGTTAGAAAATAATTTTTTTAGAGATAATAATCAAGAAGATGAATTAATTAAAAAATTTAATTTAAGAACTTCTCCTATGGAATACAGCGATATCGATTCCATTAACTATAGTTATAGAATAAGTGAAAATAATGATTTAAGTAAAAACCCAGACAATCTAATAAAACAAATGTTTGAAATGTTGCCCAGTAATTTATCAGAAAAACATGTCATAGATATTGGGTGTGGCGAAGGAAGGTGGAGCAGATTAATGGCTGAAAAAGGAGCTATTGTAACAGGAATTGACTCTAGCCAAAAAATGATAGAAATAGCTAAACAAAGATCCCAGGAATTTAATAAAAAAATTGAACTACTAAACCTTAATATAAATGATTTAATTAATGTCGACAAACAATTTGATTTCGCCCTTTCTTGCTATACCTTTAATAATATTAGCAAATTGAGCGATATTTTTCAAATATTAAATAAAGTTATAAATAATGGTGGCGAATTACTAATAGCGACAAAGCTGCTAGATTTTAAAAATTCACAAAATAAACTATTAAAAAACTATTTTTTACCAATAAACATAAAGAATAAATACAAAATATACACTTATGGGAACGAATTATCGAATTATGAAGAAAGTGCAAAAAATAGTAATTTTGAGCTCATAGGCAGTTATTTATCAGAAACTGATAATAACTTTGCGAATGAAGAACTAAACAAACAAAACATAAAAATATTTGATGCGATATTAAAATATAAAAAAATTAGCTATTAATCAAGAATAAAAAAACTAATGACTAATAAAAAATGGCCATTAAACAATGACCATTTTATTTATTTTTTCCAGCATTGCGGATCTTTTTCAAAGTAACTTCCGTACGTACCGAAAGAAACTGCATGACAACCGCGACAATAATTAAGAAGATTACAATCAGCACAGCCGCTCATTTTTTCGATAGTTCTATATTCTTCCATTTTTTTATTGAAGAATATATTTATAATTTTTTCATTACGAACATTGCCGATTGGACTAGTAAAACGGCGGCAAGCATACATCGTTCCATCTGGTAATAAAGTAATATGCCTAAAACCGCAGTTACAACCAGCAACAATAGATTTAGAATCGCCAATCGGTATTAATCCTTTTTCATAAAGAAATAATGTCCACAAATGATCCTTTAAAGAAAAAGTCGTGCCTTTATCAGCTAATCTCTCATATACGCTCCAAACACTCTGAAGAAAATTTTTATATTCTTTTGGCGTCATAGAGGATTCTTTTGTGTCATCGCCAGGAGTGGGGCAATACCTAGCAAAAGCGTAAGTATCAACTTTATTCTCCACAACGATTTCAATAAGACCCGGGAGGTCTAAATAATTTAACTTAGACACAGTCGTCATAATAGTCGTTCTCATCCCAGCCCTTTTTAACATTGGAATTTTTTCTAAAGTAGCATCAAAAGAACCTTTTTTTCTAATTGAATCATGAGTTTCTTTTAAACCATCTAAAGACATTTGATAAGAAACGCAACCAAGTTCTTTTAACTTACTACACACCTCGTCCGTCAAATGAAATGGATTTCCTAAAATGGAAAAACGGATGTCCTTACTAAATATATAAGAAAGAATTTTCCATATATTTTTGTACAGTAATGGATCCCCACCAGTAATACTGAGCCTTGGCTCACATTTCATTTTTCCACAAAAAGATAAAAAATCATCGACAACCAAAATCGCTTCATCTAGATTTAATTCTTTTTTTTCACTTTTCAAATAATCAGCATTTTGATAAATATAACAATGCTTACAAGCTTGATCACAGCCATCGGTTAAGTGCCACTGCATACTAAAAATCTTTTTTTCACTTTTCATTTTTCTGTTCTCCTAATTTACAAATTATTAATAATTGAAATAAGAGGAAGTAATAACAATATTGCTTCCTCTTTTAATACAGGAAGCTATTCGCCTCCGCATTCGCCGTTACAGCCACCGCCACAATTGCAAGAGCCTGCCCCGCAATTTTCAGCCACAACATTGCCCACACTTTTTGACAAACCCAAAACAGACTGAACAGTATGACTAACATGTTCATCGGTTTTTTTGTTCCAAAAATTGTGCTGAAAAATTTTTTTAATCTTTTTCATGACAAAATCTCCTACTTTTAATTAAATTATTAAAGTACAACTATTGTACTAATTAAAAACTACACTTTATTGGTTAAATTGTCAAGTATATTTTTTTACATGTGTCGAGACATAGTCCTGAATACAAAAAAATAAAAATTATTACCATTTTATTTAATTGCTAGGCGCTCTTGCCTGAATTTTTATTATATTATATAATTGAAGCTGAATATAAGATATAGTCTTATATCCAGCTCACGATATTTATTTATCGTCATTTTTATTGTCATTTATATGCAAAGGGGATTTTTAAATGAAATATTAAGATCAAACAAAACGGTGTTTTCTTTTAAAGACCTGATTTTACTTTGGGGAGGAATTGATAAGTTAGTGGCCGCGTCCAGAGTCAATTATTATATTAAGCGCCACAGCCTCTATCATATCCGCCGCGGCCTGTATGCTAAAGATAAAAATTACAATAAATACGAATTAGCCACCAAAATATTTACTCCCGCTTATATAAGCTTTGAAACAGTCCTCGGCGCGGCGGGCGTAACTTTCCAGCATTACTCCGAGATTTTTGTGGCCTCCTATCAGAACAAAGAAATTAGTTGCGACGG
>JBBABP010000025.1:0-15333 GCA_041657585.1 Candidatus Absconditabacterales bacterium
AGGGGTATTCATTTATAAATTTCTTGCATACAGCTTAAACTTCCAAAAATTAGTTTTAATATTATTTATATATAATTTTAATTATGTCTACCAATCAAAATACAATAATTCTTCGTTTTGATGACGTGTCTTTTGCCTATAATGATGGCAAACATCCTATTTTAGTAAATAGTAATTTTTCAATACGTCAAAACACAAAAATCACAATTATGTGACAAAATTGAGCATGAAAAACAACAATATTCAAAATGATCACATGAGAACTAAAACCACAATCAGGGAAAATTAATATTGTTAACTGAAATACTATTGCCATTTCAAGACAGGTAATACATAGAGATCAACTAAATTTAACTATCAAGGAATTTTTTCAAACGGCATTTCAAGAAAAAGATTATCAATTAGATAAAAAAATAAATGAAATATTGAAAGTAGTCAATTTCAACGCACCAATAAATAAACAAATTAAAGATTTTTCTGGCTGACAACAAGCAAGACTTTTATTGGCTTATGCATTAATTCAACATCCTGATATTTTACTTCTTGATGAGCCAACTAATAATCTTGATGCTAACTGAATTAATGATCTGATTGGCTTTTTGATATCTTATGACAAGACAGTTGTAGTTATTAGTCATGATGCAGATTTTTTAAATCTATTTACTGATGGAGTTTTATATTTAAATAAAGCTCGCCTCGAAGTTGAGCAATATTGGTGAGATTATTATGATGTTGTAGATCAAATTGCCGCACAAATTGAAAAAGAAAAAATGCAAAACGCAAGAGCCGAAAAACAAATAATTGATGCAAAAGAAAAAATAAATTTTTTCACAAACAAATGAGGTAAAATGCGTAGATTGGCGAGTAAAATGAGAGACGAAGTACAGGAAGCAGAAGAAAATAAAGTAGAAGTGAGAAAAGACGATAAAACGATTACACAATTCACAATCCCATTTGAAAATTATGTAGGGCCAATTGTATCTATACATAAAGTTTGACTGATGGATTCATCACATAAAGTAATTACAAGTAAACTTCCGCTTATTATCAAAAAGCATCAAAGATATATTCTGACTGGTCCAAATGGTATTGGCAAATCTACTCTTCTCAAAAAACTTGTAAATGCACACGATTCAGATGCGAAAATTCACGACGATATAAGAGTTGGATATTATAGTCAAGATTTTAATGCATTAGATATGGATATGATTGTGCGAGACTCTTTGCAGGAAATTGCTTGAGACACGAGCGATCAAGATATTTATCGCGTTGCTGCACAATTTTTGTTAACAGGATCACTTTTGAAAAATAATATTTGATCATTATCTGAAGGGCAAAAATGACTACTATGTTATGCTAGGTTTGTACTACAAAAACCGCATCTACTTATTTTAGATGAGCCAACAAATCATATAAATTTTCGTCATATTCCTATTATAGCCCAGTCATTAAATACTTATAAGTGAGCTATAATTATGGTAAGTCATGACAAATCATTTACAGATAAATTAGAAAACTTTGAAGTTATAGATTTGGGGAAACTGGTAAATTAAATTAAAAAATCTGACTTGATTTTTGGGCAAAAACTGATAAGATTTTTTTGAACAAAATTTTAATTAAATTTGAAAAATGTACTGAGAATTGCCGATAAATAATGTAGTCAATCTTGCAATAATTTTATTATTGATCGCCGTAATAAGCAATATCGCCTATAACGCAGGATAGAAATTTTTGTATAAAAAATATATTTTCAATTTTTTAATATTTCAATTTTTTAGTCTTTTAATTTTTTAAAAATTATGGAAAATAAATTATTTTCATTTAAACAAAAATCACAAGATTTTATTGTTGAAGAAGAACTGCCATTTCAACTAAGTGGGAAATGAGATGTTTTTTTTGTGTTTTTTGAAAAAAGAAATCTGAACACAATGGATATTGTAAATCATATATGTGCAACTTGCAATATTTCTAGACTGACTTTGGGTATAGCGTGATTGAAAGACAAAAAAGCAATTACTAGACAACGAATTTGTATTTACAAAAGTGCTTTGAAAAAACTCGGTGGAGAAAAAGTTTTTTTGGAAACTATATCGCAAAAAGCAAAAGTAATAAATGTTGATTGGAATAATGAACCGATATGAATGACTACTCCGATTAAAAATATTTTTCACATCAGATTGAGAGCTAACAAAAATCTCAGTCAGCAAGAAAAAGATCTAACAAAGAAAAAAATTATTAGTCTGTGTGATAAATGATTTGCAAATTTTTTTTGATCTCAAAGATTTGGGATTAACTGAATAAATCCTAAACAATGAAAAAATATTTTAGATTGAACTTTAAAATTAAAAGATCACAAAGAACGTATGTTCAAAATACAAGCATACGCAAGTAAATTATACAACGAATACGTTAATTCTAGAACAAAAAAATGATTGGAGTGCTTAGATTGAGATATTATTCAAATAATGAATGAGAAAAAAATTACGAATAAACAACTATGAATTTACAAAATGGAAAATGATAGTGTTCAGATTTTTGAAAATGATTTAAAAGATAAAGATTTTTTTCGTTATCCAAAAATTTTATGAAAAGAAATTCCATTCGATGATAAAAAAATGATGATAACCTGACCTGTTGTCGGATATAATTTAATTTTGGCGCCAGAATGAACTGAGGCGTGAAAAAGAGAAAAAAGTTTTTTACAATGAAATTGATTGTCCGCGAAAAGTTTGAGATTGTGCATGGATTACAAAATATTTGGAATTAGAAGACCTCTTCGAGTTTTTCCAGAAAAAGTAAATGTTGCCTATCAAAAATATGATGTGTTGTTAAAATTCTGACTGCCATCTTGATCATACGCCAGCATATTGATAAATGAGCTATGGAAAACTATATGAGTTGATGTAGATTTCGAAGAATAATTATAATCTGATTTTTTATAAACATATTTTTTTACTTAAATTTTAAGTATTGACTTTAAATCATAAAATCATATAAAATTATAAAATAAATACATAAATCAATAACAATAATAAAAATAATTATGCCAAATAAATTTAATAAATTAGAATCAAAAACGGTTTATAAACTAATTATAGTTTGTAACGAAATATTTAATTTCATGTCTAGCAGAAAAGTTCCAATAATGAAGATAAAAGTTTTGGGACTTGAAAAAACCATAGAACTTGAAAAGTTATCAAGTGGCTCTCATGTGTTTGAGTACAAAAAATTCAGTATATGGTATAGATACGGACAAGAAGGTCCAAACTGTGAAGACCTAGAAATTCAGGTAAAACTAGAAAAAAAAATTTCCAAACCAGAAAAGAAAGGAAATAATAAAACAATTTATATAAAATGGGGTTGGTCTAAAGAAATTGTAATTGAAATAGAATAACTTTATTAACAATAAGCCTGAATTATATATTTATAATCCAGGTTTTTTTTATTGAAAATCACAATATCGTATGGATACGGTCCTAATTATGAAGTGGGTGTTTCATTGGAAAAATATATAAAAAGGAAAGGCGAATTAAAAAAATTATATGAAAAAAGGAATGCCTCAATTTATATAAAATGATTATATCTTACACAGAATATACTGGCTTGGTTTATAAACCAGGCTTTTTTTTGTTATTGAAAAAAATTGTATTTGTCGTAGAGACACGCTGTGGCGTTTCTAATTATGTAAAGAAACATTTCTTGTCACAAAAAAGACATACCAGCGGTATGTCTCTACGAAAGAATAAATAAAATTTATCACGACTTATTTCATAAATAATCCAAAAAATCATCTCTGCCCCTGCCCTTCTGACTAGACACAAGCAATATTTCAGGTAATTTTCATAAATCTTTTTGAAGATAATCTTTGAGCAAAAAAATATTTTTGTGTAAATCTTTTTGTGTTGCTTTATCAATTTTCGTCACAACTACAACAAAATCTAATTTTTCTTCAGACAAAACTTGCATAAAATCTATATCTATTTTCTGGGCCTGTATAGATCCATCAACCAAAACAAATATTTTTTTCAGATTTTTTCTTTGAGTTAAATATTCTTGCATCGTATCCATCCACTGCGTTCTTTGTTCCTTGGAATATTTTGCATAACCATATCATGGTAAATCCACAAGATATCGCGCATCGTTAACAAGAAAATAATTTATTAACTGAGTTTTACCTGGCGTAACAGAAGATTTCGCAAGTTGTTTTTTTCACACAAGCATATTGATCAAAGAAGATTTACCAACATTTGATCTTCCAACAAATGCAAACTCTGGATAATTTGCTTCTGGGCATTCAGATAATTTTGACGCACTTTTGATGAAAGTTGATGATATTATTTCCATAATTTTACAAGAAATTTTTAAATTTTGGTAGCTTTTTTTCTTTCTATTTCATTTAAATAAATTTTCCTGATTCTAATATTTTTTGGAGTAATTTCAACATATTCATCTTGTCAAATATAAGCTAATGCATCTTCCAATGTCAAAGTTTTGATAGGTTTCAAAAGCATATTTTCATCATTACTACTTGATCTGACATTCGTTTGTTGTTTATTTTTAGTCAGATTTATATAAATATCTCATGGCTTTCCACTTTCTCAAACGACCATTCATTCGTAAATTTCCGCCGCTGGTTGAACAAATATCACTCCCCTATCTTGCAGTTTCCATATACTATATCTCATTGCTTTACCTGTTTCTTGACTAATCAAAGATCATGCTGTTCTTTTTAACATTTCTCATTTATATTGTTCATAATGAGAAAACGAACTATACATAATTCACTCTCCTCTAGTCAATAATATAAATTTTGATCTCAATCATAACAATCATCTTGTTGGAACTTCAAATTGCAAAGTCGTTAATCAATTGTGCGAATTCATCGAAATCATTTTTCATTTTCTATTCGCAAGCATATCTATGACTGTTCCAGACAAAGCATCGTCAACATTTATAACAACACTTTCTATTGGCTCCATTTTGTGTCAGTCTACTTTTTTGAAAATAACTTGTGGAGCAGAAACCTGAAGTTCAAATCATTCTCTTCTCATAGTTTCTATCAAGACGGACAAATGTAGTTCTCACCTACCAGCCACTCAAAATCTATTTCATCATTTATCAAAATCAATTTCCAATCACACATTCGATTCCAATTCTCTTCTCAATCTTTCCATAATATTTCTTGACGTCACCTGTCTTCATTCACGTCCAGTAAATGGAGAATCATTGACAAGAAAATCCATAGTCAATGTCGGTGCATCTATTTTAATAGGTGGAAATGGTTGGATTCAATCCACGCCAACAGTTTCTCATATAAAAATATTTGGGATACCTGCAATTGTAACAATATCTCAGCATTGAGCTTCTTTTGTTTCTACTCTTGAAAGTCAGCAAGTAGTAAATATTTTTGTAATTCTTCACGTTCTTTTTTTTCATTCATTATCGAAAATCACAACTTCTTGTGCAACTTTTACTGTTCATTCGAAAACTCTACCTATTCAAAGTCTACCAATAAAATCATCATAAGCAATATTAGCTATTTGCATACGAAAAGGTCTATCAGGATAATTTGGGGCTTCAGGAACTTTTTGTAAAATTAAATCAAAAATCGGAAAAATATTTCAGCTTTTTTTTGCTTCTTCGAAGTCCTCTAATTTTTCAAAAGCATATCATCATTTTGCACTACAATACATCACAGAAAAATTTGCCTGTTCGTCTGTGGCTCACAAAGTAAAAAACAAATCAAACAGTTCATTCAAAACCCATTGAGGTCTGGCAGTAGATTTGTCAATCTTGTTTATAATTACCAAAGGTTTTAATCAGAGTTCTAAAGATTTTTTTAGCACAAACTTTGTTTGTGGCATAGGTCATTCGTATGCGTCTACAACCAACAAAACACTATCAACCATTTTTAAAACTCTTTCTACTTCACTACCAAAATCTGCATGTCATGGAGTATCAATAATATTGATAATATTATTTTTGTACGTCACAGAAGTATTTTTGGAATAAATTGTAATTCCTCTTTCTCTTTCTTGGTCATTACTGTCCATTATTAAAGTTTGATCTTCTGCTAATTTCATAGTGCCTGACTGAGTAAGCAATTGATCCACAAGCGATGTTTTTCAATGATCTACGTGAGCGATGATTGCTATATTTCTTATCGACATTTTTTCTGTAAAAAATTAAAAAATTCATCCAATCTTTGGATGAAAATTTATTATTTATAAATCAATTAATCTGAATTGGGCAACTACTGAACCATTTTGAACAAACCTTTAAATACATATTCGCCGTCTGATTTCAAGACATAATAAAAATAATATATCTCTATAAAGATTATAATTGAGAGGATATGTTTTCTAAACTAAACAATGAAGAAAAGAGCTTATATCAGATAGAAGATTATAGTAATTGAAATGATGTATTAATATAAGAGCATTGGTATTGAACAATTTGTAACAATTAATTCATTATTTTTTATAATCTGGAGATGGAGTTTAAATTGTCACACCATTTGGAGCAGGAATTGGCTCAAAAGTAGTTTCTAATAGGTAATTTGTATGAGAGCATCAAGGTAGTTAATGGGAAGTGATAAATCAGGAGTTATTAGTTTTGTGTTGGTGAGTTAACAGAATATGAGATACATATACCATCTATTTTATTTCTATTTAGATGTATTTTTTGAGGAAGTTAAATTCATCATAATCTAACAAATCGCCTAATTCTTCTTTTCATTTAAATTCTAGTCATAATCCCCTTAAGAAAGAACTATTCACCTTACTTATAGTGCTTGTGTCAAACTTTCATTCATCTATCTTATATAATAATTCGCTGTATTTTTTGTCACATAGGCATCAGGCATATATAAATAACTTTAGCCTAAAATTCTCGTCTAATTCTCCTTTAACTCTGTTAAAATAAGTCGCTGAATTCTTTAAGTCTATTAATGAATAAGATTTACGTAGGTATTTCCTAATCATTGGGTTTGAATCTTGTTTGTCTTGTATGTCAGATATATGAAAGATAAAGTGTTCACATCTAAGTTTTAACATAGTGTATTCATCATCCTTTATTCAATTTAATACCAAAAAACATACGCAAGATGGTATTCAAGGATGTTCTTTTGTTGTTCGGCAACATAACTTAAATTTTGGTTTCATTCAGTATTTATCATTGTACGAAATCATATCGCAGTATATATCCTTAATAATTGGATTTAACTGAATATTAGCCGTATTTCATGTGTAATTTATATTAGACTGCATGAAGATTCAAGACCTGTCATAAATGTTCATTACCTCAAGGTGTGGCATTTAATATTTTCATGGGAGCTGTTTCATACGATAGTAATCCTAATTGTCTAGCATTTAATTTGGATAAGTCTAAAATTATTTCATCCATTAATGAGGTTTCTTTTTGAGATAGAAGATTAAAGTCAATTTCTTTGTTTATGTATTCATATTCGTAAAAATCCTTTCAATCTCATGTTTCATAAACGTGAAGGTTTATTAATTTTGTTTCTATTAGACTATCTATGTCGTGTTTTATTTCCTCTGAATATGGTCAGTAATAGAACCTTATGTATTCATAACTAGTTATTTGATTATTTACTCATTTAACAGAACTTAAATCACAAAAATAAGCCATTTTTACAATAGTTGTTATATTAGTTTTGTGTAATTTACTGAGGATGTATAATAGAAATTGTTTGTTTTTATCCATCTTATGATATCATCATTTTAAATGAGATATGTACACTATATAAATATATAATATTAAGCAGAAATCAATGCCTTTATTAGGTAAAAGAATTCAGCTATTTTGAGATTTAAGAAATAAGCTTGGTTATTGATGCTATTTCTTTGGCTACTGACTTTGTCTTTTCTTCTTCTTCCTTCATTTTTATCTTTTGGTCTAATATTAGCTCTATTGATAATTTTATTGCAGAAAAGAATTTAAGACAATCTTGTTCTGATAATTCGTGAACTCATTTCGACAAAATGGAATAAACTCATTTCATTTCAATTAACTGATTAGGAAGATATTTCTTTAATATTTCAACTTTTTCCATCATTCTCTTGCCTATAAAATCAGTTTCGGTCATTGTTAATTCGGTTTTATGTATATTGTAAGTTTCAAAGATAAGGTTTTCAAAAATTCTTCTTAGATATACAAAAGAACCAGCACCAACTCAATGAGCTTTAAGTCATATAGCTATTTTTAGGTTTATTAAATCTTCTTTGGGTAATATATTATTGTATTTTTTACCAATTTCTGCAAACTGTAAATCAGCTAATGATGGATATTGTCATACTTTGATTATTGTATCTTTCTTGATTAGAAGATTAAAAGTCAGAATATCATTGTTCTTTCTTTTGCATTTCAACTGTATATCTAAAAAGCCCTCAAACTTATACCAATTGAAACCATCAGAGGAATATTCTATTTTATCGTCCTTTATACGATGGGAATTTTGACTTAATGGTTCTATAGTGTAGGTTGTTTCTCGGCTGTTGATGTTACTATAACCAATAATTTCTCCAGTAAAAATATCTTCTAGATTCTCTGCTTTTACTTCTTCGTATAAAGATACTTCAAAGTAGAAATCATGTTTTGATGTCTTCACTGGTTTATTTTGTTCTACTTTATCTGCCATTAAGATTTGAAGTTACTAAGTAAAAAAACTCTTTTACAAAAAATGTATGATTGTTTGATAGTGTAATTATTTTAAATGAAATTTCCATTGTTTTTTTTGAATTTAATTCAAAGGTTCAAAAATATTCCTAGTATACACAATTCAATTAAGTCTACTAAAATGCAGGAATATACCAATTAACTATCTGAATACTAAATAAATATAACGAAATAACAGATTAAATTTCATAAATTTATTAATTTTTAGTTATGCCTCGCCAAGTAGTTGATATTCTATAATTTTTTTAATTGAAGTCTTAATATTTTATTGATTGGAAACAATAATATGTGATTTATAGCAATAATTTGGTAAAAATCAGTTATCGATAAGAAGCCATTATATTACAACCATTTTTTATTTTTTGTGGGAATTGTGTTCGGCTGTGCCGACCAATTAGTTTTAACTTTTATCAATCGACTTCTCGTAGTTTTATTAACTTGTTTTTCTGTAAAAAGAAGAACGTATAAAAAGAAAAACGTATAAAAAGAAGAACATATAAGAACGTATAAGAACGTTTATTTTAAATTTTAATAAATCTACATTAATTTAATATATTTATTTCCATTCCATAGAAATATCCGCAATGTTGACTTTAATTTTATTCATTAGTTTTTTTGTTATGTTTTGCTATTGTTGTTAAGTAAATTTAGATTGCAACGTAAGTCCAAAAGAATACATTTATTTTAAACAGTCTTTATACAAATAACGGTTATCATCGATGTATATTACAAAATCTCTCTACAAAGAATTTTCTAACTTTCCTAAACTTGCACGATGGCATATAAACAACAAAGTAGTCTATCAAGCTATCAATGAATATGAGTATTGAAGTATTGATTGAGCCACAATAGGACAAGAAGTAGAAGATGTTGTAAAGCAACTTTTTGAAAGCAAAAATATCGCTGAAGTAAAATTAGAGGACTTTAAAAACTTTCATCAAAATTATGCTAAAGCCACAGATAAGGTAATGGCACTTTCTCCAGATGTTATTTATCAGGGTTGATTTCTTATTGATGATTTGTTTGTTAAAACTGATTTCCTAATAAAAAATGATGATTGAAAATATGACCTTGTGGAGGTTAAGAGTATAAATACTCCTCTTACGGATACAAAAATTCCAAAGCTAAAACAAGATTTAACGGATGATATGAGTTTCCAAAGATATGTTCTGCAAAAAACTTTTTCAAAATTCAGCTGAAAAGTATATCTATATCACTTGAACAAAGACTATGTAAAACATTGAAAAATAGTGCCAAGTGAGATTATCAAAACAATGAAAGTTACGGAATATTTGGATGATGATGAAACCATAGAACATAATATTGAGTTAATGAGAAATAATCTGAATCTGACTGAAGAAAATTTTAATCAGACTTATCCATTTGATTGATGAGATTATTTTGTGTATTATTGAAAAGAGCCTGAAAAATGAACTATTTTTTCTATTCCAAGAATCACACAATCAAAGAAAAAATTAAAAACATTATTAGATAATTGAAAGTTATATGTTAAAGATTTGGACGAAAATGATATACAACAGTTAGGTAATTGAGATGAGGAATCAACATTGCAAAAATTTGTTAAACTTTATCTTCAATGAGAGGTAGTTGATAAAGAGGGAATAAAAGATTTGTTCTCTACGCTAAAATTTCCACTATTTTTCTACGATTACGAGACAATGAGTTGAGCAATACCTATTTTTGATTGAACGAGTCCACGACAGCAAGCAACCGTCCAATATTCTATGCACATTATGGATGTTAATGGTAAGATTGAGCATTTTGCAAATATTGTGGATTTCAAAGCACCTAACAATAAAAGTGTCATAGATGCATTTATTAAAGATTGTTGAGTAGCAAATTGAACTTTTATAGCTTGGAACAAATGATTTGAATGTGGAAGAAATACAGAATCAGGAGAAATGTATCCAGAATATAAAGAGATTTTTGAAAGGATAAACGCAAATACTTTTGATTTAATGGAAGTTTTTAAAAAATTACTCTACTTTCACAAAGACTTTAACTGAAGTGCTTCAATAAAAAAAGTTTTACCAGTTCTTACAGATATTAGTTATGATAATTTAGAAGTGGGAAATGGTGGTATTGCAACAGCACTTTTAAAAAATATAGTATTAGGCAATATGAGTAAGGAAGAATATGAAAAAGCAAAGAAGGATTTGTTGACCTATTGTGAACAAGATACACGAGCGATGGTAGAAATTTATAGAAAAGTGTTGGAAAAGATAAAATAGTCTGATTAGAAATATCTTTAGTTTTTAAAGGAGAAGTAATTAGAATATCGAAATGCCAAAAGCCAAAGTTTAAGCTTAAGAAAGTTGATATAATCCCAGGTTTATTTGATTAACAAATACCTATTATGCTTTTTTCAGAACACTATAATGTCAAAGTAAATGCTGATGATGATTGGTTTGACCCAATTATGGATTACGACACTCCACTATTTATTGACCCTTTTTTAATATTTGAAAATAAACATCCATTCTTTGGGTCAGCCCATTGAAAAATAATAAAGATTTTTGAAAGTTTGTTTATAAAAGTTGCTGAAACAAACCACAATAAGAAAGATGTTAGATATAGGCAACTATTGAGGGATTTGGAATTTCCTGAAGCCAAAGAAATATGTTTGGGTTATTCAAGTGATAAAATTGAATGAGCCTGAAGCGGTAAATGATATTCTCAGATGATATTAGATTCTATTTATGAATCAATTAGTATGTGAATATTAAGCTTAAACCATTTTGAAAGAATATGAATATTGACTGAATGAATATGAGCTGATAGAATAAGTGATATGACTTTTAATTTACTGAAAGTTGAATTCATAAAATATACACAGATGGTATGTAAAAGGCATAATATAGAAATGCAAAGTCGAAATATAAATAAAGCTAACTATAATTTTGAATTTAATAAACGAGAGTCTTCAAAACAATATTTATTACCTAAAAATCCATATAGAGATTTGCCAGTAATATTAGTGCCAAAATATTTTATAAGACAATTACCGACAATAAATAACCAAGATTTTAAAGATTATTTGTGGAATATAAGTTCTGAAGAAATCAGAGACTTGTTTGGAATAGAACTAAAAAACAAAATTAGCAAAAAAGTAATAGTTGATATTGCTAAATCTAAACCAGATTGGCTTGTTTCTTATGAAAATTACAAAGAAGAAAAAGAATCTGATAGTTATAATTTCAATACTGATGAAATTTGAGCTTATAATCGATACAAACCAACAAAAGAGTTTGTCCATGAACATCCACTAAACATAAAATCAAGTGATTATGAAGAGAAATTCTATGAAATTATAGGTGGTATTATAAATTCTTTCAAACATTTTGTTGAAGAAAATGATTGATATTCTTTACTTTGGAATGAACCTATTTGAAAATTTAAAAAACATAAAATAGAAAAAGCTTCTCAAGTATTATTTTACTGAATAACAAAAGAACATTGTAAAATTAATAATATTGATGTATCAAAAGAATCAAACTTATGAAGATGAGCAGTGGATTTTAAATTTTCTGAAGGATATAAAAAAAGAGTTTTAGTTGAAGTTAAATATGCTGATAATAGCCACTTTCGAAATAATATTGATAATCAGCTACCAACATACTTAAAGTCTGAAAAAATAGATTTCTGATATTATGTAATTATCTGTTTTGATGAAAAAGATATAAATAAGATTGCAAATTTAGAAAAAAGGGTGAAGAGAATATGTAATATTAACACAAAATATGATATCAGTATTGTTAAAATAGATGCAACTTACTGAAAACAATCGGCTTCAAATATTAAGTGAAATAATAATTTAGTTTAAACAAATCACTTATAATATATTATAACTCAAACTATTTATTTTTATGTCCTAATTACGGCTAATTCTTATTTACTGTTAATTTCTTAATGTTTTCTAATAAGTTTTGAAACTTATTTTCATAATCCTTATATGCTAATTTAAACTGATTCTGTGATGACTTAGGGTCAACCTTATAATCAAAAAGCTGATTGAAAAATCAAATCCTATCAAATTTTGATAGTCTACTTTTTTTATTGAGCCAGATTTCTCCCATATCTGAATAGATAGAAAAAAGATAAAACTCATCTTTATCGTTGAAAAATAACATCGTTGGCTTTTTTCAAACTCTCACTTCTACACTATATCATTTTGATTGAAGAAGTTGGGCAAATTCAGAATAAAACTCTTTTGTAGTAAATCATAGATTGAGTTCTACTGCTTCAAGAAATTCAGGCAAATCTGATTGTCTTACACTAGTTCAGGTTGATGAAGATATATTTTTAATAATTTCACCGCCGAATCATTTTGGAATAATAAATTCATCATTTTCGTGACGATAATATCTAAGGTCTACAAGGAAAAAGCTGAATTTACTAGATTGATTTATGAAATGTATTTGTTCAAGAATCCTATTTTCAATAGCATCAGTTACGGCAACAAATTGATATACTCATTGCTTTAAATTACTTTTAAAATTATCAATGATGATGTCTGCAAGTTCTTCACTAGTTTTAAATTTATCCAAAATTAGTTGTTTGATATTGATGTTCTTTGAGGCAAGTAAATCCAATAAAGATTGTGGGTCTTTGTATTCTGTCCAAAGTGCCACTCAATAATCAAGTAGTTGGGCGATAATGTTTCTTCTGTCAGGATTTCTAAGTAGTTTTGTTTCTATGATATATATGTTTCAAGCTTCGTCTATACCAAGTCCATCAAGACGACCGTAGTTTGTCGATAATTCACGAATTAATACAATAAGTTTTTTATTTCAGGTTAATTCTTCAACAGGTAAAATTTGTGGATTTTCATATATATATTCCTGCATTTGGTCTTCTTTGTCATAAGTAGTTTCTTGAACCTCTAAAAGATTTTCATTTTTTTTGATAAACAACATCTGCTGTTTTTAAAATATAAAAAAAGACGACTACCACCAGTTATCGCCAGACAACAGTGCAAAGCTCCCAATGACGAAAGACAATGCTAAAGGTAGCCGTCTTTTTGTATCATTGAGTAAAGCTTTGACTGTTTAATAAATAAACAAATTACACTGTTGTCTGGCACTTTTGAATATAATAATAACTTATCCGTTTTCAACCAAATTATATATTAAAAATGGAAAATCCTTCGCTTAAAAAATATACAAAATCATTTGTAAATCTCTTGACTATAGCTCGGCATATATAAGATAAGAACTGTATTTTTTATCTTATTATTTTTAAAATCATGAAGAAAAAACTTTTAGAAATCTCTCTTTTGGAACAAGAGAAACCAAAACAAGAAAAAAAATGATTTTATAACAAGTATGACTTGGTAAGCTACTTGATAAAATCAATTAGGATTGGAGACAAACACAAATCAATTGCAATTTTACACACAATGCTCAATCAATGAATCCCAGAAATTTACATTAGCAGAAAACTTGTTCATTTTGCTTCAGAAGATTCTATTGGGAGCGAGTTCTTTATTTATGCCAAAAATGTTCATGATTGGATTAGAGATAGTGGTTCTGAAGTTAATAGTTTAAGTAGACTAATTTTAACGCTTTGTGAATCTCCCAAATTTTGGGAAAGCGAGAGCGAAAGCTATTGGGAAGGAGCAAGAATATTTATAAGGGAGTTTATTAAAGATTGTTTTTCTAAAAAGATTAAACCTTTTGAACTTCCAGAATGGGTATTTGATATATATACCGCAACAGGTAAAATGAAATCAAATAAATGAGAAAAAATTGATTGTAGATATAGCTGAGTTTTACAATGATGACTGTATATGAGAGCAGAACAAAAATCTTTATGAAAATTAGACCCAAAAAAACACAATAAAGAGTGTGCTTATAATCAGCATCTACTTAATTGTATGCAAGAGAATTTGTCTATTGATGAATATATAAAGAAATACAATGTCCGTATAGATGATTTTTTTATATCAGTAAATAAAAATAATGAAGTTAATGACTAAACAATTACAAAAAAGATTTGAACAAGTAGGTTCTCAAAAAGAATGTCTAAATCCAATAGTAGTCTGTAAGTGTTTTTGTCCTCGAAATTCTTGGACTTGGTATGCTATAGAATTTAATAAGGAGAATGGTATTTTCTTTGGATACGTAATATGAGATTATCAAGAACGGGGTTGCTTCTCATTAAAAGAGTTGGAGAATGTTCAATGACCATATTGATTGAAAATAGAAAGAGATTTGCGATTTAGCGAGTCTCTTTTTTTAGATTTGAATGTAGAGTATGCACTTAATTAAACACTAAATTTATTAGATTTTATCTTTTCTCAAATCTTATTATAATCAACACTTAATACATCATCTAAAATATTTTTTTCAGTTAATCTCTCTTTTAATGTATCTAAACTTTCTTTGATTATACCGTATGTTGTCTTTTGAATTATAGATAATTTTTTACTTTCACCATATAATTTCTTACATCATCTTTCTTTAGCATAATCAACTAAAATAGAACTAAATATATTTTTTGGGTCTAGAGTAGTTGAAGTGATTTAAATAATCATTATAACTATATCATGACTAGTAAAAACCCTTATAGAAAAAACTCACACCTTAGCAGGCAAAAAACAATTGGGATTTTGAA
>JBBABP010000026.1:0-15317 GCA_041657585.1 Candidatus Absconditabacterales bacterium
CAATGCCGTCACTATTTTGATAAACGACCTTATCAGACTGAACAATATTTTCTGATTTTGTAAATTCTTTGATATTCTGACTAATTTCTTTTAAATTTTTCAAATAATTTTCATCAAATTGTTTATTTTCTACTATCAATTTTTGTAACTGATCTTCTCTTTGCATGCCGACAAAATCTATGTTTGCAATATAAGAAGTTGTATCAAATTTTAATCTATACAAAAGAGTTTGAAATTTTTCATAAGCTTCAGCTTTGTAGACAATCAAAGGATCAAGCTGAGCATATCACATCAATCACACTTTGTCCCTCAGATATTCCATTTCATCTATATGTTTGACTCGCAAGGTATCAATATGATAAAGATAAACATCTTTGAAAACTTGATATAATTTTTCTTTGTCAGGCAAATTTAATTTATTTTTTAACTGCTCAGTAACGTATTTAGAAAATTCTGTTTTCAATTCATCAAAACTAATTGTTTGAAATTTTTCGAAATCAGCAGAACTTAAATTCAAAGAAAATTCCTTGTTCATCAAGTTTAAAAATTCATTTGTAGTCTGATTTAATTTTTGAGCATCTTGAATTTGTTTTTGAACTATTTCTGTCATATTTTTATCTATCTCTATTTTACAATTTTGAACAAATTGATCTTTTAATTCATCATTATTTTCTGTTAAAATAATTGAATCTCTTCTTTTGTAAATTGCCAATCTTTGAATATTGATCACACTATCATAATCGAACAAATGTTTTCTGATCCCAAAATGTCGTCATTCCATTTGTTTTTGTGCTCTAACAATTGAGCTTGTGAATTGACTTTGAGTAAGTTCCAAATTTTCCAAATCTGATTTACCCAAAAGTAATGCTGCCATTGATTGGATTCTTTCTCATCACATTTTCCTCATAATCAAGTCATCCAAAGACACAAAAAATACTGAAATTCAAGGATCTCATTGTCTTCATGCACGTCATCTCAACTGATTATCTATTCTTCTTGATTCATGTTTTTCTGTTCAAAGTATAAACAATCCATAATGAAAATCTTTTGAAATGATTTCTATTTTTTTGCTGGAATCGCTTGGCTTGAAAATAATTTCCGCGAAGGCTTGAATATTTTGTTTCTTGAATTTATTGAATTTTATTTTAAATGAAATGCCATCGATTTCTGTCCGATTATTTTCTGCATTTCTTATTTGTTCATCTGTCATTCCCCATTCACGTCTAAGTCAATCCATAGTTAATTCAAATTCTACACTTGAATAAACCGTAGCCGAAACGCCGAAAAGTGTGTCAGATTTTTTGTCTGTAGATTTTAATTGTTTCTTTACTCGTTTTGCGTAATTGTCCGCTAATTTTTCATTCAGTCATTTTTCAAGTTTGATGTCGGTTCATCTTCATGCCATATTTGTAGCCACTACAACGCTTTTATATTTTCATGCTTGAGAAACTATGTGCGCCTCCTGTTCATGAAATTTAGCATTCAAAACGTAGTGAGTAATTGCTTCTTTTTCCAAAATTCTTGAAACATATTCTGATGTTGTAATTGATGAAGTTCAAATCAAAATAGGCTGACCTATTTCATTTACGAACTGAATATATTCTTTTACGAATTTCCATTTTGCATTTTGATTGAAATATACTTTATCATTTTTATCTACTCTAATTGTTGGTTTATTCGTTGGGATTTCCAAAACCGATAATTCATAAATTTTCTCAAATTCTTCTCATTCAGTCAAAGCCGTACCAGTCATTCAAGCCAGCTTTTTGTATTGTTTAAAAAAGTTTTGGTAAGTGATTGTTGCTAAAGTTTTTGATTCTCTTTGAATTTGTACTCATTCTTTGGCTTCTATCGCTTGATGAAGTCATTCAGAAAATCTTCTACCTGGCATTGTACGTCAAGTGTGTTCGTCTACAATTAATATTTCTCAGTCTTTGACTATATATTCTTTATCTCTTTCGTAAACAGAATTTGCTCTAAGTGCATTTTCCATATGATGAATTTCTTCGTATCCAAGGTCTTTATAAACATTTTCTACTCACAAAAGTTCTTCTAATTTTTGGATTCATCTGGAACTCAAAGAAGCTGTTTTGGTTTTTTCATCGATATAATAATCACCATCTTCTTCTTCATTTTTAGTTTTATCGTCATTTAAAAGTTCTTGCAAAAGTCATTTGGAAACTTTCTTTTTTTTGGTACAAGGGACTAAAGTTTTTACTATTTTGGAATAATAAACATATTTTTCCGTAGCTTCTTCGTTCGGTTCAGAAATAATTAAAGGCGTTCTCGCCTCATCGATCAAGATACTATCTATTTCATCAACTATAGAATAATTTAATGGCCTTCGTATCAAAGATCTGTCTTTCATAGATCTAACTAAATTATCTCTAAGATAATCAAATCATAATTCAGAATTTTCTACATAAGTTATATCTTTGGAATATTCTGTGCGTCTATTTTGCAATGGCGTTCATTTCGTCACACAACCACAAGTAAGTCAAAGTCGATTGTAGACATATCACATCCATTGA
This sequence comes from Candidatus Absconditabacterales bacterium, assembly GCA_041657585.1. Lineage (GTDB taxonomy): Bacteria > Patescibacteriota > Gracilibacteria > Absconditabacterales > Absconditicoccaceae > JBBABP01. The sequence goes on from JBBABP010000026.1 coordinate 2,532, forward strand.
GCATCACGAGAAGCCAAATAATCGTTGACTGTAACAACATGAACTCAATTTCACGTTAAAGCGTTTAAATATACTGGCATAACAGCAACCAAAGTTTTTCATTCTCAAGTTTTCATTTCTGTGACAATTCATTTGTGCAAAATTATTCAACCTAATAATTGGACATCATAAGGTATCATATTCCAAATTTGCATTTCTCATTTAATTTCGATTTCATTCCCGGCCATTCTTTTGCAAGCTTGTTTGACAACAGCAAAAGCTTCAGGTAAAATCTGATCCAAAGTTTCTCATTTAGCTACTCTATCTCTAAATTCCTGTGTTTTGTCTTTGATTTGATCGTCAGTTAGAGTGTTATATTCTTCGTAAAAAACATTTATCTCTTTGACGATTGGCAATAATTTTTTGATTTGTTTGTTGTTGTAATCACTAGAAATCAGGTTAATAATCCGATTAAACATTATTTGAGTAAATTTAAGAATTTAAAAAAATTTCTGAAGAAAAAGTATAGCAAAATCTGAATGTAAAACAATAGAAAAAAGTTAAAAATTAATGATATTAATCTGATAAAGATTTTTTTCACTTCGCATATTTTTCAATCCTTTTTCTGTCTTCGTTATCTTTATCTGACTTAGTATATATTTCTAGAAATTGAATAAATTTTATTTCTTGTTTAGTGTCATCATAGATATAGATTATTCTAAGCTTTGAATTGCTTTGTAATGAACGACAAAATATTTTTCTCATTTTGAATATAGGCAAAAAAATATCTTCGCTCAAATTATTTATTCTTTCTGTTTGTGGTAAAATAGGATTTATTTCCAACGCTTTTTTTACATCTTCAAAATCATCTACTAAAGATTGATATGCCTTACAAAATTGTTTAAATTCTTTTTGAAACTCATCACAAAAAGAAAAATTAATCTTCATCCTTTCGTTCACTTACCGAATAAAGAGAATCACGGTAATTAACTAGTCCATAAGAAATAGTATCTCAAATATTTTTGGTAGCTTTATAAGGCATGTCATTATGTGATCGATCACTCAATCGATCAGCGCTTTTATCAGCATAATCTCTTATTACATTATCCATTTCCGTTATTTCTGTAGCAGAGAAAATGCTAATATCTGGAGCAATTAAAGGAATTATTCTTTGTTGTGTATAATTAAAATAAGGTACTTGGATTTGTCTTATACTGCACTCTTGTTCCATCGCAGGCAAAATAATATCCATAATTTTTGGTGCAGGTCATTTTGGTAATTTTATATATTCTACATCTGTAATAGATTTCATATATTTTTCAAAGTGGTTGAAATCCAGAAAATATAATAATTTATTTAGAACGGTTTTTCAAACATTAGGTTTTTGGGCGCATTGATTGAGTATATATAAAAAGGCTTGTTTGAATTTATAAAAGGGATCTTCTTTTTTTGGTAAAACGTTTGTTTTAATTTTTTTTTCTGATTTTATTAAATCATCAAGACTCACTTCAAAAAGTTCTGAAATTTTTATCAATTCTGAATGTTTGAGTTCTCTTTCTCCTTGTTCAATTTGAGAAAATGTCACTCTACTTACGCCGAGTGCTTTTGCAAAATCATCTTGTGATAAATTAGTTTTTTGTCTCAATTGTTTTATTTTTTCTCAAAGTTGTTTTTTATTCATAATAGAAAAAATGAAAAGATAAATCATAAAAAATAGAATGATAATTTCTTATAAAGATTTCTATACGAGTTTCAATAGAAAATGAAATAAATCTATACCGTTTTTGTAAAAAAAGATTGAAAGTTTGAAAAAAATCTGAATGTAAATTAGTGGAAAAATTGAACTACCTGGAAATTCCAGGTAGTTGCTTTTTTTGCAACAACTGGTTTATCAGAATTAGGAATATGCAAAAAATGCACATTGCTTTTTTTTATATTTAATTAAGTTATCTTTTATAAATTATAGGTTTTCAATCTGTGTAAAAATTACACAGGTTCAATTCAATTTCCATTATCTAGTTTATCGATCTATGGGTTTTTACTCTATACATGATTAATAAGCATAAATATAATGTGATTATATTTTCTGGAATATAAATAAATGCTCGTGCATAATTAATAAGAAATTAGCTTCTTGGGATTTTTTGACTCGAAACACTATCTATGCCTTTCAAATAATCCCAAAACATCTTCGTATGCTTCCGCTTTTCATCAAAAAAATTCATTTTCTCAATATTCTTCTATCTTTTCACTTTCACATAATTGTTTTTTATAAAGTTTTCTGTATTGCTTTGCTAAAGTTCTGATTTCATCATTTAATGATTCTTTGGTTATTTTTTCAATAAATCATTTAGACATCAATTTTAAGGTTTCTTCATATAAATTTTGTAAATTTTCTCGAAGCTCAAAAGTTTGATAAATTTCATCTTCTTTTATTAATTTCCATTCATTTGGTTCTATTTCAACAAAATCATCGTCTTCTGGAGTATATTCTTTACACATAACTAAAAATGGAAAATAGAATTTAGGATGTTTGTGCAAATATTTTAAAATTTCTATAGCCAAATTTCTGTTTATTCTCATTTCATTAATTTTTACGATCTAAAAATGATCGCGATCTAATAAATTCTCACAAAAGATCAAGTGGAAAGATCATTTTTGGGATCCATTTTTTATAAAAGTTTATATTTTCATGAACTAATAAATTCTAAATATCATTTATTTCTTAAAAATTGTAGTTGCTGTCTTATTTTATCCTTTATGAAATTATTATTTGGATATTTTTGTTTTAATATATTTTCAAAATTATACATTTCTTGTAATGTAAAATCTTTTTTATTTAACATTTCTATACATTTCATTATATCCAAAATCCATCATTTTCATTCAATAGATTTTGTTTCTCTCAAAAATAAAGTCTTTGTCCAATCATTTAAAATTTCTTTTTTATTTCTATAGCTTCAATTTTCTATGTAAAGAATTTTTCAACTTTGAGGTATTCAACTAAGTAAGATATTACATCAAATCCATCAAGCTCTTTTTGCTTTTTCTATTAATGGCTTTCTTTTTTCTATAATCTCAGGAATAAAATAATGTTTTGGAATTACCATAAAATTTGATATTTCAAAATGTTTTGTGTAATTTAAAAAGAAAAAATTTGGATTATCATTACTTTTCAATCTTTGAATCATCGTACTATAAGCTCAATCTGTTATTTTTTTTCATAAAGTTTTTCAAGACTTTAGTTCATAATCTTCTTTGCAAATATTACAATAAAAATCAGCGACTGGTTTATTATTATCATAATGATAGATGCTTTTTCAACAACTAGGACAAAAAATATTTTCTCAAGTCCAAAATTCAGTCATAACTCTAGTTTTTTGAGAATTACTTTTATAATACTTAGCAATATTTATGTCGAGAAAAAACATTATTAACAAATATTTTTAAAAAATTTATAATCCTATATCCTCTCCCACTCTACTTCAACTCCTTTCCCCTTCTGCAACATCCACATTAATCTCTTTTCCCTAATTAAGAAATTATTATGCCCAGTAAAATAAACCTTAACGCCATACCCTTTTCCCTTTCACCTTTCACCTAGTCACTGAAATATCTCTTCCAACTTTTCTATCCCGTGAAATTTAATTTTTTTGAAATTAAAAAACTTACTTATCGTTTTTTCGTAGTTAAAATATCCATAATTTAACGGAACGACAACATCTACCATTGCATCTTTGAAATATCTCAAATCAAATTTAATGACTTTGTTAACCATAAAATCTGAATAAGAAAGATAGTTTAGATAACTTTTCCAAAGTCAAACTTCTTTGCACCAATATGAAAATGGAAAATTAAATTTTTTGATTGATTTTTGATTTTCAGTCAGATTAAATTCTTTTGATAAATCTGAAATTAATTCTTGAGCAACTTGAATATCGGTATAATCCCCTACCATTCAAATTTTGCCTACTAAAGAATATTTAAAAACATAGTTTAATAAATAATTTTTAAATAACGGCAAAATATAAGAGCTTAAAGCCTGAAGCCCGCCTGCCTCTTTGGCAGGCTTAAAGCCTGAAGCTTGATGCTTAATGCTTTCTGCTTTCAGCTTTCAGCTTGAAGCTAAGAGCTTTAGCTCGTAAACTGGTGGTAAAATTATTTTCTCTACTCATTTTTTGATAAGAAAATCAATTCATTTTTTTACGTTTGCGAAACTTTCGTCAAAAGTTTTGTCTCCGTATGGTCAATTAGAAAAATCATAATAAATAATGTATTCATTATCATATTTGTTTAAAAATTTGAACAGGCTTAGCATTTCATTTCATGAAGTTATTATTCAGATTTTCATTCAAGTTGATTTTTGAAATAAATATATTTGGTCATCAAAGGACCAAATTCTAAGACAGTTTTGATTTTTGATATTTGTTCTATATTATCCAATTGTCAGCTCAAAAGAAATACATATTTTTGTAAATTTGGCGATGAGGCATTGTCTCATGTGATTAAAATTAATTTTGATAATGTTTTTTCTAACTTAACTTTGTATGGATTTATTTGCATAAGAAAATATTTCAAAGATTTTTCCAACAAATTATTCTGAAATGTTTGTATATTTGCTAAAATATTTAATCTCATTGCCTTGAGTTTATTTAATTTTTCTAATTTTGTTTTTTTGACTTCATTCCGATAAGAAACGTCCTGTCTTTTGAAGATATATTCTTGGATTGTGTATAATTCTTTGGCTGTGTTTTTCATAATCTGAAGCAATGTATTGATATATTCTGAACATTTGTATCAATCAGATTTTTGTAAAGAAATTTTTATGCTACTCTGATCTATTTTGCAATACAAATTTTCTCAAACATCAGCAAAAGTATTTGTTTGGTAAATGCAAACAAACAATGCCGACACAAAAATTATTTTAACTATATTTTTCATTTTGTAATTTTACTCACTTATAAATTTTTTTATTCATAACCAAAAGTAAGTATCAGGCAATTTTCATGTTTTGATATTATAATCAAGTTCAACTAAATTGCGATAGATTTTTTTTATTAATTTTTCAGATTCTTTAATTTTTTCGATATTTTTTAGATTTTTGCTAACAACGAAAGGGTGAATTTTGAGTATGCTTGTGATTTGCTTGGAATCCGTGATTCATTGTTTGTACAAATCAAGGATATAAATATAAATTTTCAATCATCGATAAAGCATACCAGCAAAAAGATTCCAATTTATTCAATCCTCTTTGATTTTGTCCAAGATTCCAATTGCCTTTTTTTTGCTTGATAATAGATTATCCAAAAAAGTAAATGAATCTGTTTGAACATCACCGAAAGTAATGTAATCTATAATTTTAGTATCAATTTCTTTTTGAGATTTAAAATCACACCAAATTTTTAATTTTTCACATTCAAAATATATACGATAAAGGTCATCTCAAATTTTAATTAATAGATATTCAATTGCCTCGTCAGAAATTTTTAATCAGCTTAATTGTTGTCTTACAAAATCTTTTAATTGAATTCATTTTAGTTTTTTGAACTCTTTTAATTGTGCGTTTTCAGATAAAAATTTATAAAATCTGACTCTTTTGTCTGGTTTGTAGCTAACAAAAAGTAGTAAAGCATCTTCAGGGATTTTTCATAAATTTTTGATAAAATCTTCAATAAATTTTTCCAATGAATCTAAAGTCCCTAATGAAAGTTTATTGGATTTGTCTGTATCAATTGGTAGACCAAAAAATATTATTAATTTTTTGGAACTAAACAATCATCATCAATAAACAGATTGTTTAAATTGTTCTAAATCAAAATTCTCTACATTAAAAGAAAAAATTGACTCTGCTCAAAATTTAATAGCAAAATTATCTCTTCGTCTAAATAATTCGTTGTTCAAAAGATATTTTTCTTCTCCTGTAAATAAATATACATTGTTTAACATCAAATCTTTTTTTAATATAAAACAATTAAATTTATCATTTTGACTTGAATTTTCAACCGAGAATGACAAATAATATAAAGTTTCAAAGGTAGCAAAGGTTTCAAAGGTAGCAAAAGCATAAAGGTAATTAGAAATTATTAACTCATAATCTATGCTTTGAGGCTTTACAAGACCCTGTGGCCTTTGTAGCCTCTGTGGCCTTTGTATCTTAAATTATTATTATGAAATTATTGAAATCTATAGATAGACGAATTGCTAAATTTTTTATTTTACTTATTCGTTGATATCAATATACTATTTCGCCGGACAAATGATTACTTTCGTTACGATTGAAATGAAGAGTTTGTATGCACCAGCCTCATTGTAGTCAGTATAGTTTAATTGTTTTTAAAAGATATTGATTTGTTAATTGAATTATCAAAGTTTTGGATAGAGTTTTACATTGCACTTGATGAATGAAAAAAATTTACGATCCAGCCCATTACAAAATTGTCTTTTTTTCTTCAGCACCTATCGGTGTTCCTTTTTTGGAAAATTTATTTAATGATAATAGATTCCAAATTACTTGAGTTGTGACGCAATGCGACAAAGCAATGTGAAGATGATTAAATGTTTGTGAAAATATAATTAAAACCGTGACAAAAAATTGTAAAAAAAATTGCGAAGAAAATTTTATTTTCACTCCAGAAAAAATCAATCCAGACAAAAGTGAAGAAGGCAAAAAATTTTATGAACGACTAAAATCAAAAGAGCCAGATTTTATAGTTGTTATAGCTTACGGCAAAATTATTCCTCAATCAGTTTTGGATGTTCCGAAAATGGCGGCAATAAATATTCACTGATCCTTGTTACCAAAATATCGTTGAGCGTCGCCAATTCAATCTACTTTGTTAAATAATGATAAAGAAACCTGAATCACAATAATGAAAATGGATGTAGGTATGGATACAGGAAATATAATCAATACAATCAGATTTGATATGCCTTTTGATCGAACCACAAAAGATATTATAAATCAATTTCAAAAAATCTGACCAAAATTTTTCAACGATAATCTACGAAATTACGGCAAAAAAATGTTGTGAGAAATAGTTCAAGATGAAACTAAAGTAAGTTATTGCAAAAAAATATTAAAAGAAGATTGACTGATAAACCCTTTTGAAAATAGTTTGAGCGAAATTTACAATAAATATAGGGCTTTTTATTTATGGCCAAAAATTTATTTTAACTTGAACAGCAAAAGAATAATTATAGAAGAATTAAAACTTGACGAAAAACTTTTTGAAGAGAATAAAAATAATGTGTTGATAATTGATAATAAATTAAATGAAGCAATAATTGAAATAAAATTTAAACCTGAATGAAAAAAATCTATGTCACGAAAAGAATTTAAAAATGGATATAAATTGGGAATTAGAAATTAGAAATTGGGAATTAGTAATTTGGAATTGGGAAATGGGAATTAGGAAATGGAAGTGAAAATTAGATTGATTAAGTGTTTTTAAAGTGTAAAAAGTTTTGAAGGTTCTGAAAGACTAAAAAAAATCCTTTATTAACTTTTTCTTTCTTTTTTAACTTTGAAGCCTCTTGCCCTGCTTTAGCAGGGTTGAAACCTTTTTAGCCTTTGTAGCTTTTTATATGTCCGAGTTTGAAAATTATCCTGAAAATGAATATAAAGATTCATCAAATATAGTTGATATCAAAGAACAATGATGAACAAAAATAATTTATGTACAAAAAAGAGTGCATTGATTTTTTAGAACATTGACGATTATTGCGTTATTGGTAATTTGAATTTTGATGCGATTAGAATCGAAATGAATATTGTTTTTGTCGATAAATAAATTTAGTTTAGATCAGATTTATCCAATTTTTATAATTTTTAGTACCATAGTTATACGAAGTTATAAATGATTGTTTGGAAAGTTTTTTTGATTGATTTTATTTTTGGCTGTTTGCTGATGAACACTAACAATATGAGTTTTTAATTCGCTTAATCCATCTTCAAAAAATAAATTTTGAAATGATATAATTTATAATATGCCAGTAAATAATAAAATTAATTTGAATATCAATAGCTTGGTTTGAGATTTCGAAATTCAATGAAATGGAACAAAAAAATTTATAGCTTGAACTCGAAAATCAGATAGAAATTTATTTGTAAATTCTTGAAATCAAATTTGATGAAATAATTTTTTGGATCTAAAAGAAGATAATCATCGAAATATAATTCAAGATTATTATAGTAATTTAAATGTAAATATTAGTGATGAATATCAATTAGATAAAATTTATTTAAAAAATTTAATCTGAAATCATAACATAAATTTGAGTTGATTGAATTGGAATAATTTTAAATTTCATAACTGAATTGCAAATATAAATATAAGTTTGTGAGATAAAATAAATTCATGAGCCCAGCTTGAAATTCAATCAGCTTTGGGAAATGTTGTTTTGAAAATACCAAGGTCAGTTTGAGTTTCGCTTTATTACAAACAGCTTTTGGGAATCTTTCAAATAGATAATTTTGAATCATTATCGGGACATTTTTTTCAATCCAAAAACATCAACGAAGCAAAATCAAATATAAAAGTTAATATAAATTTGTGAATTTGAAAATTTAAAATACAACGAATAGATTAAAGGATTTTATTTAAAAAAAAATTATGAAAATTATAAGCAAAAACAGAAAAGTATTTCATGATTACAAGATAGACAAAGAATATGAGGCTTGAATAATTTTGAAATGATATGAAGTCAAAGCAATAAAATCATGACAAGTAAATATCAAAGACTCTATAATCAGAATTGAAGAGTGAATTTTGATAATAAACAATATGGATATCCCTCTTTACAAAAAAACCTCGCCAATTATGGTGCCAGGTTATTTGTCAAAATGAAAAAGAAAATTACTTGTGAACAAAAAAGAATTAGCGAAAATTTCATCAGCGACTGACAAAGATGGGAATGTTATTATTCCTTTGGAAATATATGTAAATAAAAGATGATTTATAAAACTCAAAATCTGAATATGAAAATTAATGAGAAAAATAGAAAAAAAGCAAATTCTCAAAGAAAGAGATATTAAAAAACAAATGGATAAAGAAATTAAAAGATTAAAAAGTTCCAAGGCCATAAAGCCTTAAAGCAAAAAAGCATTTACAGCTTTCTATAGCTTTCTTAGCTTTTATTGCTTTCTATAGCTTTTGAAACCTTTATTTATTTTTCTATAAATTTTTTTCACATAAAAGGAACCAAAACATCTGGAATTTTAATGGTTCAATCTTTTTGCTGATTATTTTCAATTATAGCTATCATAATTCTTCACATAGCAAAAGCTGTTGCATCATTCATATAAACAAATTCTTTATCTCCATTATCTTTTTTGAATCTAGTGTTTAATCTACGAGATTGAAAATCTGTCATCAAATCTGATGTGTGAGTTTCTCTATAATCGTCCTGCCCTGCCATATAAGTTTCTACATCAACGTGCCTATAATCAATATCTCACATATCTCAAGTGCAACATTCAATCAAACGATAAGGCAAATCCAAAAGACCTAACATATATTCTTGCATTCAGATTATAAGTTCTTGTTCTTGTTCTCAAGTTTCTGGAGTGCTAAATGTTTCTATTTCCATTTTATCAAATTGATGAACTCTGATTATTCATTTAACATCTTTACCGTAAGTTCAAGCCTCTCTTCTAAACGCTGTAGAATATCAAATCAAACGAACAGGTAATTCATTTTCATCAAATATTTTGTCCATAAACATTGATCACATAGTATGTTCAGCACTTCAAATCAAAACTTGTTTGTCATCGTGTAAGCAATATCTTTCATCCATTGGATGTAATCTTCACATTTTTTCCATTACTTCCATTTTCATAATAACTGGTGGCAATATAGGAATGTAAGGATTGTTTTTGAGTTTCAATTTTTTTTCAGTAATTATTTTTTGAATAATTTCTTTATCTCATAAAGTTTTGAACGTAAAATTTATTATTGCTTGTTGCAACAAAACTAAATCTCATTTGATATAAGCGAATCTTGTTCATGAAACTTTTACTCAAGTTTCTTTGTCTATAATATCCCAAAGTTTTCATAATTCTTCATGATCTCTTGGTGTAAAATCAAAACTTGGAATTTTTCAAACGGTTTTGATTACAACATTTTCTGTTTCATCTTTTCAAATTGGCACATTTGGGCTTATAAAATTTGGCATAGTTAACATTAAAGAGTCAAATTCTTTGATAACTAAATCATATTCAGATTCTAATTTTTGAATATCTATTTTTAAATTTTTTGCTCATTCATAATCTTTTTTTTCAGCTAACTGTTTTTGTTGAAATTTGAGATCATCAATTTTTTTTTGCAAAGATTTTCTTTGATCGTCCAAAGAAATAAGTTTATCAACATCTACATTTTTATTTTTGTTGATACAAACTTTTTTATACTCAACTAAATTATCGCGGATTTTTTTTACGTCTAACATGATTTTTTTTATAAAGAATTAAAAAAATAGTGAACAGTAACTAGTGACTAGTGACGAGATTATTTTAAAGACTTTATTAGTCATCAAAGTAATTTGGATATTTCTTGTGCTTTTATATATAATTTATTGAAATCATTGTCTGTAATGTAATTAAGTTTTTTTGCCAACGTTAACATTGAGCGAAATTCTCAACATGATCATTTAGCAACAAAAAGGAAATACTTAAATTCATTATTACTTTTTCTTTCAAATCATTCTGCAATATTGTTAGATACTGAAACGCTTGCTCTTTGTATTTGATCTTTGAATCAATAATCTTTTATATTTGCAAATAATTTATAAATATCATAAGCTAATTCTTGAGATTTTTGCCAAGACAATATTTCTTCAAAATCTTTCAATAACATTGAATAATTTAAATAATTTAAATAATAAATCTATTTTTTATTCGCAACTGTTAATTCGTCACTCGCAACTATTCACTCGTTACTCGTAACTCGTTACTCGTCACTGAAAATTTTTTTTACCTAAAAAATATTTTCTTATAAATCATTTCTATTCAAAGTTTGAAGCTATTGGAATTTTTTTGTCATTTTTTGAGACTATAATCAGTATAACAAATATGCACAGGGATTTCTTGATATTTCATTTTGTATTTTTTGATTTTTTCATTTAATTCATTAGCATAATGCATTCCATCTGAACTTAAATTAATTTTTTTCAAAGCATTTAATGATATTACTCTATATCAATTGTGTGGATCAGAAACTTTTGTTCAATAAAAAATTCTTACGATTAATTTGGAAATTTTCAAGATAATTTTTCTCGAAAATGGCATATTATCTACTTTTGCTCAATTAATAAATCTAGATCATAAATACAAATCAGTCGGAATAAATTCTGAATCTGAAATAAGTTTGTGTTTTGATTCTTCAATTATTTTTTCTTCTGCTTGAATTTTTTTGATAAAACTATTCATATCTTTGATGCTCATTTGTCAATCTGCATCGAATCAAACTAACCGTTTTATTTTTAAATCTTCTCAATATTTTTTTACAAAATTATATCAAGTCTGATTGGCTGCTCATCATCACCTATTGATTGTATGTGAAATTATAATCAAAAGTTTATCAGAATGTTTTTGTTTCAAAGAATTTAAAATTTCCAAACTTCAATCTAACGAACCATCATCAACAAAAATTATTTTATTGAATCACGCTTGTAAAATTTCATCTACAACAATTCAAATAGTCTTTTCTTCATTAAATAATCTGATGTTGAATATGAAATTATCTTTGTAATCAGAATTATTATATTTTTTTATATTATTTTTTTGATCTTCGTAAGCTTTGTTGATTGCCTCTTGAGAAATTAATTTTGTAAGTTGAAATTTGTCTTTGGTGTGTTTGTTCAATATATCTATATAAAAATAAAAAAGCAATATCAATCAAATATAAACAAGCAAATCTGCTCATCTCGCTATTCCAAAAAATTTTCCAAAAGAATTTAACAATGACATATCAAAAGCGAAAATAACTATCAACGCTCATCAAACAAAAAAAACTATAAAATGAAGGATATTCATTTTTTTGCGTTTGTATAAATCAATTCAAAATAATATGAATATGACTGCTGATATGATAACTACAAATTGCAACAAAGACATAAACAGTACGATTAAATAATTAAACTATTCACAATTTACTTGGATTAGTTTACAGTTTTGACTTCAAATTTCAAAGCAATATTTTTTTTGCGTTTTGCCAACCAAAATATTAAACTGAAGTGAATCTCAAGTCAAATTTGTGTTTGTATTGATAATGTCACATCATAATTTAAATGGTAATAATTTTAATTTTACTTTATCTGACTGTTTTCAAGAAATATTTAGTCAGATTATATTTATGTCTTTTGAGATTTGATTATAAATTATGTCTTTATTTCAATCATAACTATATCCAATTCACGTTGATAAATAAATTTCCATAAAATTATATTTTTGGGCGTTTTGATAATTGGATATTAAATTTTGGGAATATAATTGATTGTAAAAAGAAGTGAACTCTTCTTTGGAAGATTGATTTTTGAGGTCCAAAATGCGAGAATTTCAAAATTTTAAAGTGACGGTCAATAATATTGCGATGACCGCAATTACTATCATCATTTCTATCAATGTGAAGGCACGTTTCATAAGATAAATTAAAGGATTAAAAGATATTTAAACAAGTAAAGGAATTTGGAATTTAAAACATCAAGTAGATAGTGAACATCCAGCCCTGCTACGTATTCCATTTCATGAATAAATACGCACCAATTTTTGTTTGTCATTCAAAATTCTTTTTTTTATTTCATGTCGTTGGGCTG
>JBBABP010000027.1:0-14513 GCA_041657585.1 Candidatus Absconditabacterales bacterium
TTATCAAATAATTTTAGTGTTCAGTAATATTTGTTATTTGTGGAAGATCAGTCATTATATATTCCATAGCTATTATTATATGCTTGGGAGTTGTTGATAGTAGTATTTGAAGAAGAACCCAAATAAATTCAATAATTGCTATTATTATAAATTTGAGAATTGTTGATAGAGTTATTATTTGAATTAATAAAATAAATTCAGATTTGGTTGTTATTAAAAATTTGCGAGTTGTTGATTGAATTGTTATTTGAAGAAGATTCTAAATAAATTCAAATTTGATTATTATAAAATTGAGAGTTATTGATAGAGTTATTATTTGAAGAATAAAACAAAATTCAATTACTACCATTATTAAATGCTTGAGAATTATTTATATAGTTGTTAGATGAATCATATAAATAAATTCAATAATTGCTATTATTATAAATTTGAGAATTGTTGATAGAGTTATTATTTGAATTAATAAAATAAATTCAGATTTGGTTGTTATTAAAAATTTGCGAGTTGTTGATTGAATTGTTATTTGAAGAAGATTCTAAATAAATTCCAAATTCATTTCTATAATGAGAAGATCAAAGTCAGTCATTTTCTGAATCTATGTTTACATTATCGATGATAATGTTTTCTTTAGTTTCAGCGTATAGCATTGAATTTTCTAAATATTGACTAGAATACAAAATCACATCTCAGCTGCCAACAATAGCAGAACAGTTATTTAAATTAATAGTTCTTGAAGTAATATGCGATCAAGAAAGTAATACATAAATTACATTTTCACTTAGATATTCTGGGATAGTATCAGCTCAATTTGTTTCGTAATTGTTAATATATTCTACCGTCATATTTTCTGAATCACAAGCATTTGATTCTCGATGTGTAGTATATTCAGATCAAGATCAGTAATATAATGACATTAATGTTTCTTCATTTCAATCCAAAGGACTTGGTCATCATACATTGCTCGCAATATAATAATCTGAGTTGAATGGTAGATTTGACCAAGAAAAAATAGAAGGATTTCATACTCATGTATCTGCAATAGCTTTAGCTTGTTTAAGTATATTGCTTCAGTAAATATATTCATTGTTTGACAATCAAGATCGAAAAGTGTTTATTCATGTCATTTCACAAGCAGTATAAACTCAAGTATCTATAAGAAAAATTCAGTCAGAATTTCTAGGATTAGTTATTCGATCGCAAGACATAGTTCAAGATCAATCAAGAACTCATCACGAGAAAAATTCAGGGAAATCAGACTCAGATCAAGAATCAAAAGATCCTCATTCATTTATTTGAATATCTCCACTAAAATTAGCAAATAATTTTAAATTTCAATAATATTTATTTCAAATAGAATTTCAGTAATTATAAATTCAGTAAGTGTTATTATAAACTTGAGAACCATTTATAATATTATTTAAAGAATTATATAATGAAATTCAAATATCGGAATTATTATAAATTTGCACATTATTAATTAAATTATTTGAAGAAGAATAAAAATAAATTCAAAGATTATTATTGTGAACTTGCGAGTTATTGATTGTGTTATTTCAAGAATTATATAATGAAATTCAAATATTATTATTATAAAATTTAGAATTATTAATAATATTATTTAAAGAAGAATGAAAACGGAGTCAAATTTCATTATTATTATAAATTTGAGAATTATTAATTAAATTATTTAAAGACTTAAATAATGCAATTCAAAATGTTAAATTATTATAAATTTGAGAATCATTAATAGTATTATTTGAAGAATTTCGTAATAAAATTCAATACATATTTTTTCGCAAAGATCGAATATTGCCTGCAGATGTTCGTACATTTTCTGCAGATGTTCGAAAATTATCTGTTCGAGTATTTCCTGCTGATGTTCGTAGATTAATTGCTCGTGTATTATTAGCCGGAGTCCAATAATTGTTATAAGAATTCCATGTATTAGGTTCTAACCAAGCACCTCACAATTCATGCAAACAAGTTCACTCATCAGTAGAATACGAAAGAATTCATCATTCAGCTTCATAACAAAATCAATATGTTTGACAATCTCCTTCGTTTGTATATTCAGGAACATTTTGCGACCATGGATTTGTACAATATCAGGCTCATTCACAAGTTTCTGAATCAGTATATTGTGAATCGCTACAAGATCATGCATTTTCACACGTTGTTTGATCAGTCCATTGAGGATCTGTACATCAATAATTACTTTCACAAGATGATTGATCATTATTATATTGAGTATCAGAGCAAGATCATGCTCCTTCACAACTTATTTGATCGGTATATTGAGGATCTGAACAATAATCAGCGTTATCACACATTGTTTGGTCTGTATATTGGTTATCAGAACAAGATCATTGAGCTTCACAAGATAGCTGATCGTTATCAAATTGAGAATCTATACATGTTCAGATTGATTCACAAGATTCTTGATCTGTATATGTTGGATCAGAACATCAATAATCACGATAAGTTCAATCTCAATTTCATTGTCAATCTATTTTTACATTGTTGACAACTATATTTTCTTTTTGGTTAAAATATAATATGAGGTCCAAATGTCGATTAGAATATAATGTCACATCTCAACTGCCAACAATAGCAGAACAGTTATTTAAATAAATATTTCTTGAAGTAATATGAGATCATGAAAGTAAAACATAAATGGTATTTTCAGATAAATATTCAGGGATTTGATCTGTTCATGGGTCAACATAACTTACTGTGATATTATTTGTATCACAAGTATTTCAGGTTCGATGAGTTGTATAAGCAGTAGTATCTTCTCACACATTACCGTCTCCATACAATGCATCTATAATTTGTTCGTCGGTTGGTCAATTATCCCAAAATGTCTGATCTATAAAAACATCATTGTTCCAAACTCAATCATTCCATTCAGCATTTGTAATATTTATTGAGTTATAAACTCACAAATTTGCAACAAAAAAAATTGCTAATTTAATAAGCAAAGCTCCAAAAATAGATCAGAATAAATATTTTTTATGATGTGCTTTTATATGCGTTTTAATATCTCCCATGAAGATTGATTAAATATCAAATTAAACTTGTTTAAATGTTTGATATTCAATATTATCCAGGAGAGTTTTTTTATCAAATTTTTCAGGCTTATTTGAAATTATTTTCTGATATTCAGTATTATTTATTTATAAAGCATTTACATATTGTTAAAACATTATTTAGTAATGATAACTTTTGTTATTAAAAATTGTTTGGACTCTATAAATTTGTTCCAATAAAGTTAATTTTGCTAATCAGTGGGGTAGTGTAATACTACCGAAAGATATTTTTTCATCAATATGATTTTTTAATTCAACTTCATCTAAACCGTATGGTCATCAAATAACAAAAACAATATTTTTATTTCTAAAAAAATTAGCAAGCTGGTCTGTATTCAAGTTTTTTCATTCTTTACTTAGCAAAACTTTATTCCAATCAGAATATTTTTTTTTAATCATTGAAATTATATTTTCTGTATCTTTTTGGATCATTTGTTTATTGCTTCAATTTCTACTTGGCTTGATGTTTTCAATTTTTACAAGCTTTCATAATCTTTTTTCGTATTCGTTGATTGCTGTTTGCCGATGTTTATCTCAATCGGAAATATTTAAAATATGAAACATAAGAAAAGCTACAAAGGATAAAAAGCTACATATGGTGCAAAATATTTGTCATTGCGAGCGAAGCGAAGCAATCTTAAACATTTTAAACAAGATTGCTTTGTCGCAAAAAACTCTTTACAATCACGCTCTAACAATATTTTACACTTTCCACTTTTAAATTTGTTTTTACTTTTTGCATTATTATTATCAACTTATTTTCTTGTTTATGCTAAAATTATAATTTTTGAAAAAATTAATAAAGTCAAATCATTTGAGTGAATTAATACCTTATCATCGAAGTTTTTATCTGATTTATGTTGATTTACGATAGCGGATGAGTATAAACTAAAAGTTACAAAGCTAAAAAAGCCACAAAGCTACAAGGCCTACTTTTTTTATTTGCTTTCTTAGCTTTATCTGCTTTCTATAGCTTTTTATCGCTTACATAACCAGCTTGCTTAATATCAAAAACCTGACAGTCAAAGTAGAACAAAAAAAGATTTTGGAAAATATAAATCTGAATTTTCAATTATGAAAAAATTATTGAATATTGGGCAAAAATTGATCAGGTAAATCATCTCTTGCGATGAGCATTATGTGAAATCCAAAATACAAAATAATTTCTTGAGATATTCAGATTGATACAAAATCTATCAAAAAATTAAGTCCAGATCAAAGAGCTAAACAATGAATATTTTTAGCTTTTCAGCACATACCAGAAATAAAATGAGTTAAAGTTTTTGAATTTTTGAGATCAATTTACGATGCAAAAAATTGATGAACGACTTCATTTCTGTCTTTCAAAAAAATTATTCAACCAATTTTAACCCAAATTAAACTTGATAAAGAATTTTTGCGAAGAGATCTTAATGTTTGATTTTCTGGTTGAGAAAGAAGAAAATTTGAAATTTTACAAGTCCAATTATTACAGCCAAAATATATTTTTCTTGATGAAATAGATTCTTGATTGGATATTGATGCTTTTAAGTCTGTAATTAAATTACTTTCAACATTAAATACCAAAAAAAATTCTTTTATCATTATAACGCATTTGTTCAAAATATTAGAAAAAATACCAGTCGATTATGTTTATGTTTTAGATTGAGGCAAACTCGTAAATCATTGAAATAAAAAAATAATAGATCAGATAAAAAAATATTGATTTGAAAAACAAACAAAGCTTAAAGCCTAAAGCATAAAGCTGAAAGTTGAGCGCAGCGAAATCCCGCAAGGCGGGGTAGAAAAGTTTTAATCACCCAAAATCAAAATGATATTAAAAATTATCGTAATGCCAAACGCAAAAAAAAACATGATTCAAGAACAAAAAAGTTTGAGCTGAGAATCAATCTACAAAGTTCGATTAAAAGCCAAACCAGTAAATAATGAAGGCAACGAAGCTTTGATCAGTTTTTTGTCAGAGCATTTTGAAACTCTTAAAAAAAATATAACGATAATGCAATGAAAAACGTCTAAACTCAAAGTCGTGAAAGTTTTACAAATAAGAAATCATGCATGTTAATGATAGTAATTTTAACATTTATAGTTATATTAATTTTAGCTATTTTTTCTTATTTTTTTATTTTGCAAGATAACGAAAGTGTTCAAAATATTTTATCAAAATTCAAAAATCAAAAACCTCAATTACCTCACAACAAAAATATCGATATTACAAATTTTCAAATCTGACTTTCAAATTTAAAATTAAAAAACAAAACATTACAATTAATCAAAGAGGAAATTCAAAAAAAAATAATCTGAATGGATGATTTCATCAACTCAATTATTATAAATATTTTGTGTTGATGACATTTATTAGTCCAATGAGTGCCAGGATTAGCCAAGACAAAAACTATTCATACTTTCGCTCAAGTAATGTGAATGGAGTTCAAAAGAATCCAATTCACGCCAGATTTACTTCCGGCGGATATTATTTGAGTAGAAATATATAACGCCAAGACAAAAGAATTCCAAGCGAAAATCTGACCAGTGATGTGAAATATAATTCTCGCCGACGAAATCAATAGAGCTTCGCCAAAAGTTCAATCAGCTTTGTTAGAATCTATGCAAGAAAAACAAGTGACAATATGATGAAAAACTTTTCATCTTCCTCATCCATTTTTTGTTCTTGCTACCCAAAATCCACTTGAACACGAATGAACTTATCCATTGCCAGAGGCTCAGATTGATAGATTTCTTTTTAAAGTTCTTGTTGATTATCCAAGCGAAATTCATGAAAAAAATATTTTGGACGAAATGGAAAACGATGAAAAAATTCATTTAAAAAAAGTTGTTTCATTAAGTGAATTTGAAACTTTGAAACATTGAGTAGAAAAAGTAAAAATTTCAGATGAAATCAAAAAATATATTACCAAACTTATAAACAAAACTAGAGAAAAAAATCAGAATATTTTATATGGTTCATCTCCAAGATGATCGATTGGTTTGATGCTTGCGAGCAAGGCATTGGCTTTTGTGCAAAATAGAGATTATGTGATTTATGATGATGTTCAACAAATAGCATTATCGGTTCTTAGACATAGAATTATAATTAGCGATGACGCAAAAATTCAATGACTAACAGAAGATCAGATTTTGCTTGATCTTTTTTCACAAGTCTATTTAATTTAGTCGATAGTCCCCGCCAAAGAAAGAGGCGGGCAGGTTTAGTCAATAGTCCCCGCCAAAGAAAGAGGCGGGCAAGTTTAGCCAATAGTCCCCGCCAAAGAAAGAGGCGGGCAGGTTTGGCCAATAGACTTTATTGTTAGTCTATAGTCTATAGTCCATAGTCCATAGTCTTTTATTTTTAATTATTAATTATTCATTATTCATTTTTAATTTTTAATTACACTTGTAACGCTTCTATTATTCTTTCTTTTTGGGTATCTTTTAACGCATACATTTGCGTTTTTTTATTTTGCATAAATTTATGTATATCCAAACCATATTCTTCCAACATCAATGAAGTGTGAAACGCTCAAATATAATGCGGAACTATAACATAGTCAGCTCACTGTTCATATAATTTAATTGCTTCATGTACGTGATTTGATAACAAGATAACTATCAAATGAGGATTCATTTCTTTCATCGCTTTTAGTAATATCATATTTTCATCAAATTTTTTCACTGTACTTATTACCATTTTTGATTTTTTAAAATTCAGTCACTCCAAAAAATCCATATCTCAAACATCTCAATACATACAAGGCATATTATGATTTTTTAAATGTGAAATTACTTTTGGATGTTCATCTATTGTAAAAACACTATATTTTTTTGATATCGTGTTGAATAGATTGCTACCAAATTTTCAAAATCAAAATAATATAATTTCGTAATTTAATTCTTGCTCTTTTTTATAAACATTATTCCAATTACCAGGAATAAATTTCAAAATTGGTTTAATAAAATTGTAAATTTTTTCTCAATATAATATAAAGTAACAAGATATAGCTATAGTTATTAGTCAAACCATTGTGATTATTGAAATCAGATTATTATTTTTCAAAATTCATGTACTTAGTCATATTGAAATAAATATAAATGAAAATTCACTTATCTGTCAAAGAGAAATTCATGCTAAGAAATTATTTTTTTTAGTGTGTCCCAAAATTCATAATATTATCATTGTGATCAAAGGTTTCAAAATCAATACTATCAAAGATAGGATAATTATTTGTGGCCAAAAATGGATTATGCTTGCGAATTTTATTTGAGATCATAATATTACAAAAAACATTACAACAAAAAAATCTCTGAGCGGTTTGATCCTGCTTGTCATTTCAAATCTATAAGTAGAACTGGCCAAAGTCACTCATGCTATCAATGCACCAATTTCCATAGAAAATCAAAGATAGTAGAACAAGCTTCACAAAATCATACATCGTCATATTGAAAACAAAAACAAATATTCTTGTGATTCAGCTATTTTGGCTGTTATTTTTGGAATCAAATATTTACTAGCAACAAACAAAATGGTTCATAATACTAAAGCTTTAATAAAAAAACTTCAAATTATTATAATATTATTTCAATGTCAAAAATTTTTCGATAATGCTAAGATCAAAAATAATAACAAAACAATCAAATCTTGAACGATCAAAATTCATATGGATAATCTACCAAAAGTATTTTCTATTTCGTCTTTGTCTCAAAGTAATTTCAATACAACTATCGTACTACTAAATGCCAATCATGCTCATATATAAATTGACGTAATTGAATCAAATCATAAAAGTAAAGATATTCAAAATCAAATTAAAGTAGTTACAATAACTTGAAAACATCATGCAATCAAAGATGTTTTTCATAAATCTTTAATGATGCTTGGATTAAGTTCCATTCATACTATAAAAAGCAAAAAGCTGATTCCAATATTTGCGAAAGATTGAAATTCACTTCATCAATTTAATATTTTTGGAAAAAAAATTGTTATAAGAATTCCAGCTAAAATGTATCCTATAATCATTGGCTGTTTAAGTATTTTCATTACTCAAAGTGCGATCAATACTATACCAATAACCACGCTTAGGCTCAAAAATAATTGTTCTGGCATATTTCATATTAAAACAATAAATATATTTGTACATATAATTATATTTATTTTTTACAATCTGTCAAATTTACGGCAACTTTATTTCCGGTACTTCATTTTCCAATTCCCAATTCCAAGTTCCCAATTCCCAACCCTGCTAAAGCAGGGTGAGCTTCGCTAATTACTAATTCCCAATTTCCAATTTCCAATTTCTAATTCACTTGATAAAGAATAGTCAACTCATTATAATACAAAATCATTTTAAACGATTAAGAAAATTTTTAATATGCAAATTTTAGAAAATTTTAATTTACTAAACTTCAATACTTTTCACGTAAACGCAAAAGCAAAATATTTTGTACAAATTTTTTCTGAGGAAGAATTATTTCAATTAATTCAAACTGATATTTTTTCTCAGAATAAATTTTTTATTTTGGGATGATGAGCAAATGTTTTATTCACTCAAGATTTTGATTGATTAGTTATCAAGATTTCTATCCCATGAAAAGAAATTATACAAAACAACAAAAATCAGATTTTTATCAAAGCTTGAGCAGGGGAGGATACAAACGAATTTATTTTACGATGTTTGGAAAATAATTTTGCGTGATTGGAAAATTTAATTTCTATTCCAGGGCAAATTTGAACTACAGCAGTTCAAAATATTTGAGCTTATGGCTCTGAAATTAGAAATTTTATTTATGAAGTTCAGTGATTAAATTTACTAACATGAAAAATCGAAACGTTAACTAATTCTCAATGTGTTTTTTCTTATCGTGATAGTATTTTTAAACATGAATTGAAAGATAATTTTATTATTACTTACGTAACATTTCAATTACAAACATTTAATTCCGACTATAAACTTAATTTAAACTACAAAGATATTCAACAAAAAATTTCTGACCAAAAATTAAATCCAGACGAACTTGCAATCAAAGATTTGGCAAACATAATTATTGATATTAGAAAAAATAAACTTCCAGATTGGACAAAAATTTGAACTGCCTGAAGCTTTTTCAAAAATCCAATTATTTCTTCCAAAGAATTTGATAAACTTCAAATAGATTATCCTGAATTAATTTCATTTCCATATTATGATTCGAGTCAGATTAAACTTTCCTCAGGGCAGTTGATAGAAATGGCATGACTAAAATGATTAAAAAAATGAGAAATCTGAACATATCCAAATCACGCATTAGTGCTTGTTAATTATGGTAATTGAACTGGGCAAGAAATTGTAAATTTCGCTGACAATATAATAGATCAAGTAAAAAATAAATTCAATATTATTTTGGAGCCAGAAGTTATTTATGTGTAAAATAAAGTTACAAAGTTTCAAAGGCTACAAAGGGTACAAACCCGCCTGTCGGTTAGACTGGGTTTGCAAAAAAGAATAGGAATAGTTTTCATCCCCTCCTTGATAAAGGAGGGTTAGGGTGGATTTGTTAATAAAAAAACCCCCCGCATTTACGGGGTGTTTTTATTTACGAAATTTACGTAATTATTTTTTCTATTGAATAGATATATATCTCAAGTTACTAATGCTATTAGCTACGCAAGTTCAATTGGTATTTGTTGCATCAGCGATCTTTGAGTCTATAGTAATATCTGTACAAAGTTGTAATAATTCATAAGAAGCCGGATATCATGCATTTGGCAAAACATAATTTGCTCATCCGATTGTTTCAACTCAAGCAATAATAATTGCGGCACCAGAAGCTTGACTATTTTTTGTAAGAAACTTATAAGCAAATTGTCATGGAGTAGTACATCAATCATTGGCAGTTAATATTTTATTCCTCTGTGGATCTGTTGGTATAGAATTTAACCCAGCAGAAGTTAATTCTCAAGAGATAGTTGATATACATCATCAATTTCAAGGGAATTGTCAGTGATCTATTTGATAAGACACAAAGGCAGTTGATATTTGTTGAATATCGGCTTTTCTTGCCGTATCATTTGCTCTTCACGTTACTCACATCAATCTAGGAATAAGTGCTGCAGCCAAAATTCATATAATTACAATAACTATAAGCATTTCTATCAAGGTAAATCATTTTTTTGATTTGTGCATTTTATATATAAAAAATTAAAATAGCCCTTTAATGGGTATTTAATATAAATAAAGAATTAAATTACAAAATCAAGTTAAAATTTTTTTCATGTAGGCGCGCTGGGATTCGAACCCAGGACCTTATCCTTAAGAGGGATCTGCTCTAACCAACTGAGCTACGCACCCATAAATATTATGTAGGATATATAAAAATGTCCTATCAAAAAGCAATTAAAAATTTAATATCGCCTTTAGCTTGAAAATATATCGAAAAAACGTAGAATAAAAATCAGACTTTTAATTTTTTTTGTAAATAAACAAAATCAAATGAGTGAATTACAGCAAACCTTAGTTGTTTTGAAGCCTGATACAATTGGGCGTTCAATTGTTGGAGAAATTATTTCTCGTTTTGAAAAAGTGTGATTGCATATAGTTGCAATGAAAATGACACGTCCTGATGAAAATTTTTTGCATCATCATTATGAAACTATTGGCCAAATGATTTCAAGACGTTGACAAAAAGCTTTTGATATAACTATCAAATACCTTACAAAATTGCCAGTTATTGCAATTGTTTTGGAGTGAGTAGAAGCAGTAGAATATGTTCGTAAAATGGTTTGAACAACAGAACCAAAAGCTGCGATGCCTTGAACAATCAGATGAGATTATTCACATATGTCGTTTGCATACGCGAATACTCAGGATAGTTTTGTGGCAAATTTAGTTCACGCATCTTGAAATATAGATGAAGCAAAAGAAGAAATAAAACATCGATTCAAACAAGAAGAAATTTCCATTACACAGTCCATTTACACGTTAGAAATTACGAATTACAAATATTTTTATTTAATTAAATTATTATTATGAAAAAAGACATTCATGGAAGTTATTTCAAAAACGTTGAAGTTAATTGTATATGTGGGGCGACTTTCACAATCAATACAACAGTTCCTTGACCTATCAAAGTAGAAACATGTTATCAATGTCATCCAATTTACAACAAAGATAAAGTAATCAAAAAAGTTGTTAAAGGTAGAATGGAAAAGTTTTTGGAAAAACAAAAAAAAATTGCTACTATCAAATGAAGCAAAAAATAATTTTTTTATAATTAGATTATTTTTCGTGGTGCAAGATATTTCTTCAGAAATATTTTAAATTCAAGCTGTCTTATTATGATAAGAAAACAGATAGCAAAAAAATATATAAATGTTGATGATATACATCATGTCATTTGACATAGCTCAAGTATTTTTATTGCAATAATAACAAAAAATATTATTTTTTTATGAGTTTTGTATATCTTATTTTTTGTTCTTTCAAAATATGTTACCTGGCAATATTTCGCTTGGATGTTCTGAATATTTGGCATAGCATTATTTGTTAAATTTATTATAGATTTTTTTAATTTATATTTGGATTCATTAATTTTATCTTCAAATTGAATTACATTATTTTTGCGAGAATGACTTTTGGAATATAAAACAGATTTTTTCGAACGATGAAGAATAGAAACAGTTTCTCATACTCAAAATGATCTACGAAATAAAATTTTCATTAAATGAGATTTGCTTATCAAACTTGAACATTGAATTCAATTTCCATTTGAAAATGTTTCAAACCCCAAAAAACAAATCTCCAAAATTCTTAAACTCAAAGATTCTCATTTATTAAAAAATAAAGAAGAAAAAAAAGATTTAAACGTTGCTAACAATGAGCAAATGTCAATTTTAGCAGAAGCACTTTCTGAAGTTGTAAAAGAATATTTGGATAAAAATTGAAATAAAAATCCTGATGATGGCATTTAGTCTTTGGTCTTTAGCCGATAGTCCCCGCCAAATAAAAAGGTGGGCAAGTTTAGTCTATAGTTATTTCCAATTTTTTAATCTTTTAATTTTTTAATTTTTTAGTCTTTTAATCTTTTAATCTTTTAATTATTAGTATGTTACTAAACAAAATTATCAAAGTAGCCAAAGACATTAAATCAATTAAAATTCAATGAGCTACAAATATTGCAAAAAGTGCTTTCAATATTTTGAAAGAAGAAATATCTATTCAAAAATTTAAAGATAAATCAGATTTTTTTCAATTTTTCAATAAATCAATAAACTTATTACAGTCTGCAAGACCAACAGAGCCATTGTTATTTAATTGAATGAAATATATATTTGCTGAAGTGCAAAAAAATAAAAATCAGAATTTAAATATTTTGCAACCAAAAACATTGAAAGTGATTGATGATTTTATTAATTTATTACACAAAGCTAATGAATCATCTTTGAAAAATAGTAAAAATATAATTAAAAATTGAGATAGTATATTAACTCATTGTCATTCAAGTTCAGTTATGAAAATTTTTCAACAAGCAAAAAAAAAGTGACTAAAATTTCAAGTTTACAACACAGAAACAAGGCCACTTTTTCAATGAAGATTAACTTCTAAAGACTTGCTGTCTTTCTGAATACCGACCACAATGATCGTTGATTTAGAGGCATCATTTTTAATTAGCCATGAAAGTTGAAAACATTTAAAAATTGATAAAATTATAATCTGATGTGATGCAATTGGTATGAGTTGAAGATTTATAAACAAGGTTTGAAGTTTTGGTATAGCTATGGCAGCACACTATTGCAAAGTGCCATTATATGTTTCTTGTAATCTGCTAAAAGTTGATGTTTCGGATCATATTCCAGTAGAAAAACGTTGATTCAAAGAAATTTGGAAAGATGCACCAAATAAGTTGAAAATACTTAATTTTGCATTTGATCTAATCCCTGCAGAATTTGTTACTGGTTGATATATCACAGAATTTGGAATTATAAAGCCAAAAGATATAAAAAAAATAGTACAAAAAAAATATCCACGAATGAAATAAACGCATAAAATTTAAGTCAGACATATTAAGTTATTTATTCTTTAAAAGTAAAGTTAATTTATTTATTTAAATTGGCTTTTTTTGTTCAATTTTTTTTTTTGAATATAATTATTAAGTCAAATTACTAACTAAGATTATATTTAAAAAATTTTGATGAAAATTTATGTGAAAAATATTTAATGAAAAATTAATAAAATTATTTAAAAAAATATTAATCAGATTTTGATTTTTTTGATTTTTTTTATATAATAAAAGTATTCCTCATATCAAAAAACATTCTTCGCATACTATTAAGCATTTAAATAAACATAAGCATCATTATATTATATGATTATTTTGATCTTATGCTTTATTCAAAATATTTGTTTTGTTATTTTGATTTATATGAAGTGCGTCTATTATACAAAATCATACAAATGCATGGTTTGTAGATTTAACATGATCTTGCTCTGGTGTTACGCAAATTCCTATAAGTGAATGTATAATTTTGCATGATTTTTATAATAAAATGAATTGAGATAATTGGACATGAATTACAACTGCTTGGATAGATACATGAAATATTTGTTGATCTTGGGAAGGAATATCTTGTAGCTGAACACATGTCTCAAATATAAATCTTCCAAATAATAATGTAATTTGAGTTTTGCCTAATTCCTTACGGGATTTGTCATGATTAACTTGATTAAATATTTGAAACAACAATATACCCTTGTGACAATGAAGATTTGTGTTGGCTGTAGAATGATCAACAGTTTTGGAATGGAAAGAAAATCCAAATCCAAATCCTAACAAAAGATGAAAAATTATATTTATAGATTTAGCAGACAATAATTCATTTTATTTTACTCCTATCATAACAGGTTATACAAATCCTCAAATTACAGGTTTTAATGATCCTAATGAAATTATTATAAATAATAATGATATGTTTATTACTTATAATTGGCAATATGGTGATTGTTCTGCTCAACGTAATTGAAGTGATGCAAATCATGCTATCCTTACTTGATGTAACGGCACATGAATTGATAATAGACCATGAGCAATTGCAAAATTTACTAATGTAAAAATAAATAAAGATAGTTGAACAATTAATTATGACAAATTAGAAATTATTCCACTTGCTTTAATTTCATGATGAGTATATAGTGGGAATTTATCTAGTCCACATTGAACATCAAAATATAGTTGATATTTATATATAACATATAGAAGACAATCTATAATTACAAGAGTGCCTTTAGATGGCAATCTTACTGGTCAATATTTTAATTATCAAACGACATTTGGCTCTATTCTTTCTGGTTCAGACATATCTATTGCTTATAGTTGAAGATTTTATATTTCAATTCAATCTGCCAATTGGAAATGAAAAATAGTTTCTTTGCGTTTACCAAATTTTGATGATCCCCAAAC
>JBBABP010000028.1:0-6328 GCA_041657585.1 Candidatus Absconditabacterales bacterium
AAATCATTTGGTCTAAATTCATTTTCAATATTATATTTTGTTAGTCAGTTAACGTACATCCAATTCAATGCTTTTTCAAATTCAGTAGCTCCACTGATTATATCTATACTTGTTCACAACAAATCAGTCTGATCTGAATTATTTATTATTCAAGTAGCATTATTTCAGCTCAAATTATTTCAAACATTATTATTTCAAGTATTTAAAATTACTCAAGTAATGATATAAATTTTTTTTGTAATCGGATCTATGTATATTTGAAAATTTCCAAAATCTGTTCAAGATAAATTTGTTCAGCTCAAATTATTTCAAGTATCAGCGAAAGTATTTTGATTTCAACTAATTGACAGGATTGCCAATCAAAAAGCAAAAATAAATCAGATTATTATTTTTTTGTTAATCATATTAGAAAATGTTTTAATAATTAAAATTTTACACAACTTTAGCAGATGTGCCAAAAATTATTTAATAACTTATATTTAATGCAAAAAATATTTCAACCCAATCTAATTTTAATTAATTATTAAAAATTTTTTAAAAAATGAAGGGTATCAAACCCCTCAAATTTCAGCTGTGTTCTGTATTTTAGACCACCTGAAGGGTGGTATAATTCAGTCTGGAGCGGGTGTACAGGAACATTTCGAACATATCTACAGTATAGTTAAGAGTTTCGACATAAAATACGCTTTACACCTACTACACTTCTACAATGATGAGATCTCCGAGAAACAGGATATAGCAACCAAATTAAACGAGAAACAGAAGATTTTGTACGATTTTACAGAAAAAGAGGCTTAATCCACTATAGTATTCACTATAACTTAAAGAGGAGTGAACAATAAGAGTAGACATTTAATTTTATATATAGATGATATGCAGATAAATAAGTTGAGGGTGGATTTGATATTTTTAGATATATATGTAATATCGTAAACATGACAACAATATATATGGCCTTTGACGAGTCTATCACAAAAAACAGAAGTATTTGTATGCTTTCATGTGCGGTTTTTGATAATTTGAATTTTAAAGATGACGTTGAAATGACTATCCGTCAAATCAAATCAAAACCATGATACAAAACAACATCTTTCCCTCATTATACCGAAGACTCCTATGCTTTAAGGACTTTATTCGTAGATGAGATTAGAAGATTGAACTTCAAAGCATATGTAACCTTGCAGAAAGGGAAACAGTGTCCTACAAACACACAGAACATATATGATATATTGCTAATAGAATTTTTAAAACCATTGATTAGGAAGTATATCAAAAGATTTTGAAAAGACATAAAAATTATTCTATATTTTGAAAATACATCCAGCAAGAAAGATAGGGATCAGACATATTTACAAAAACTGCTAAATCAGGGATTAGATAACCTCCCATGCAATATCGAGGTAAATGTTCTATTAAAGTCTGAAGATTGATGAATCACGGCTATCCCAGACTATATTTGTGGATGTCTATCTGAGTTTTTACTTAATCCAAATTCGGAGAAAGAATCTTCTAATGGCAATGCCATTTTTACCACTCTAATAAGCAATATGGGACGAATCAAGACCCTCGAGGATGGAGAATCTCACTTTTACCATCTATCAAAGTGAGAGGAAAGAGAAAAATTTATAGAACAATATAAATGAAAATTCAGTAGAGCAACGCTGTTAAATGTGTTATTAACTAGAATACGTTGAATATTTCACATATTTTCTTAGAATAAGACTCGCATAGTCCAATACTATTCATTAGGGCATGAGTTCGTGCTCGTTATACAGAATTTACCATTAACCTAGTATTGGACTATGTTAGAATTACATATTTTTTGGATACATGGAAAATAAAGCGACCACCATTAGTACATTAGAGGATTTATGAGAACGATTGAATGTTCCCAAAGGCTTTTTCGAAAAATTTGAGGAACATAGAGAAATATCAACTTTTATGGAAAAAATAACCATCCAAAAGAGAAGATGACATTTTAGAACCGTATATAATCTATTGGATGAATCTTATAGGAATATCCTATCACAGATAAGAGACTTATTGAACAAAGGATATAATCCACCCGAGCCAGTACATTGATTCATAAAGGGGAGATCAATCTTTACCAACGCCAAACAACATCTAGGCAAAGCAGTGGTTATAAATATCGATATTAGGAATTTTTTTGAATCTATTCCAATCAATAAAGTTAAAGATATCTTTTTATCTCTGTGATTTTGTCCCGAGATAGCCGATGTATTATCTAAGATCACTTGCTACAACTGAGTCTTAGCGACATGATTTGCTACAAGTCCAGTTATATCAAATATAATTTGCTCCGATATGGATTTCGAGTTAGAGATATTAGCTAAAAGTGCATGTTATACTTATACCAGATATTGTGACGATATAACTTTTTCTAGTTCAAAAGAAAGCAAATTGCCAAGAAATAATATAGAAGAAATCCTAAAAAATCATGATTTTCTAATTAATGACAAAAAGTACTTCATACAAAAAAAATGATGAAATCAATACGTCACATGATTAACCGTATGTGAAAAAGATAGACCAAGAATCCCAAAAAAATTAAAGAAAAGACTAAGATTAGAATCATATTATATAAATAAATATGGTTTTGGATGATATACAGAAAGATGAAAGAAGAGACTCTTACAATGACCTTATTCAATATCTTGACGGATGTCATACATACAAAAATTAGAACCAAATCTTGTGAAATATATGCAGGCACATACGTGATATAGTCCATTTTAATGGTAGATTTTTTTGTATATCTAAATAGGAAGTTTTTTAGTCAATAAAAAGTTTAAAATCAGAATGTGATACCACTATATACCAAACAAGCAAATTATATATTTGGATCAGTCTGTCATTAGTAAAATGATGATGAGTATTAACACCAAAGACAAGTCCTATCATAAAAGAGACGAGTTAGATATATGGCAAGAACTCTTTGTAAAATTAGAGACTCTAAAACAACTAGAAAAGATAGTTTGTCCATATTCAAGTTATCATGAACAAGAATCCTTAATATCCTACGATTTTGAGTCCCTACAGACCATGTATAGACACCTTGCAAATGGGATCTCTTTCACTCCAAATGAGCTTATTGAACAGCATCAAATTCACGAGAATCTTCAATCCTGGTTGAACCAAACGCCTTATGGCCCAGTACTCGATAAATCCTATGGAGTTCATGGGAACCCAAATAGGCTCACCGAAAGAATATACGTTAATGTAGTAAGGAAGCATTCTACAGAAGAAATAGAGGGTATAAGAAAATATAAACAATGAGTCTATACAACTCTATGTAATGACATATTCAAAAGACGATCTGGAGAGAAAAACAAGTCCTTCAATGATTGGTTTATGGAAGAAGCAAAAGCTATTTGACCAAGTATATATAAAATATTTATCGGCAATCTCGTAAAGTGGGCTCAGATGGAAGAAGGATATAAAAATGGGAACGTTGATCCAAAGGATATGTTGGATATGTTTCATAATCCATATAACAACCACATTTTCACGATTAGAGAATCCATCAAAAAAAATAGAGAGACTTGTAATGAGACAGCAATAGAAAAATTACTTATTGAATACCTAAGTAGCTCATATTTCATAAAAGTTCCTTTTATAGAAATAGAGTCCCTGCTTTATGCAGGAATAGCCCATAATGCATGCCATTGAGGACAAAAACAACCTCCTAACGAAGGCAATACATACGATGTAAATATCATATCCAAATATTTACCTTATTGTGATGTCATGCTTGTTGATTCTTATTTTTGAGAGTTACTTAATAATGGTAATATAAAATCCAAGTTAAAAAACTATAATACACTGATTTTTCCTACTAATAAGAAATGAATCGAGGAGTTTATGAAATACCTAGATAGAATACAAGAAGGCATAACAAAGACAGAACTAAGTTTAATAATGGAAAGTAGGGATAATGAAGAAATTAGTCCTTACATAAAATTATATGAGCAACACAGACAATAATTCAGTTTACAGGAAATCCGCACCAAAAGAGAACAATAAATAACGACGACTCCATACAACAAAACCCATGAGGAACAGGCGACTATAGAGGCAGACCAGCCGATAAACAATAGAGTAAAATCCACCATAAAGAAAGGAACAATGGAACTAGTTGCCAAGATGAAAAGCATATAGGACTGTCGTCTCTTTGAAGAGCAATGAAAACAGGGATTACAACAACATAAAGTCGATTGATGGCTATGGGCTGATAGATTCCCAAATATTATTAGCATATTAATCAATGCCCCCTTCTCTATTAAATCAGCATTACTCTACAAAAGGGCTAGGACGATGGGCGTGGATAGGGTATAAGTGCCATTCCTAGTATAACACCCGAAGAAACATATCCATTGTGTTTTATAGGGATGTATACAGACAAATAGAATACAGACACACCAACACTATATGGACACCAATTCAGCTATCTTTTTATTATGAATTAACATAGTTAGTAACTAGATATTTGTACCAATAAAAGTTCATCAGACAAAACACAGACAAAGGGACAAGATATTAGCCAAAAATATCCTAAAAGCATGCCAGAGCTAACACACGCCCGCATGTTTTTTTCAATTTTTCTAATTGAAGTAGATAACCAAAAAGATAAAAAGACAGCGCCAGACAACAGTGATCATGTTTATTTATAAACAGTCAAAGTATTCTCAATAACACAAAAAGGCGGCTACCCTTAGCATTGTCTTTCGTTATTGGGAGCTTTGCACTGTTGTCTGGCGATAATAGGCGGTAGTCGTCTTTTTATATATCTCAATTTCTTAGAAATGGATATAAAAAAAATATGGAATGATTGTCTTCGCTCTTGAGAGGAAGAAGGAACATCTATCGTATTCGAAGAAGAAATTGATGATATAATAAATATTTTTATAGAAGATAGAATTGATCCAATGAAATTTATTTATAATCTTCAATCTTTAATCCAAGAAAAATCAATATATAACGTAAAAAATGAAAAAAACAGACCAACAAAATCAATACAATATTTATCTTTAACTAATAAACCACCTTTAACCCCATTATGGTTTTTATCCTGATATCCTGATGTCACATATCGATTCTTACAGAGACAAAATGAACATAAAAATGATCAAAATTATTGGGATACAGAAATAATGAGACCGTTTGGTTTGAGCAATGTAGATAAACAACTCCGTATTGCAAACGATAATGGAGAATTATATCCTATGTATTATAGAAACCTAATAAAGTACTATAAAAATGCAACAAATAAAAGCCTTGAAGTATCAGTAGAAGAATGATCTGAAAATGATTTTTATCTAGGATATGCAGTATTAAACGCGTCATGATACAATAATGTTATTGAACTGATTGCTGAGATTACAACAAAATATTATCTAGAACTAAACACAAGATACAAAGATGAATTTGAAGATGAATCTTATTTATTGGCTACAGCGGGGATACTAGATGCATTACCATATGTGCATAATATGAAGACAATAAGCCCACTAGAAATAAGAGATATGGCTAGAGACGCCGTAAAACATAACACTCAAAAAGCATCCAAAAAAGATCCCTTAATTGACTTTATAATCAAACTTGCAACTAAGATTCTGGAGATTGATACCCCCGATATGGATATCCTAGAAATAGAAGATGCATGTACAGAACAAAAAGAACTTATAAAAAAGACCGTACAAAAAGTTAAAAAAAACTACACAAGCGAAGAGCATTTTAAAGGTCCGACAGACATCTTTATGAAAGACATAGAATTTAAGCTATATAGAGAGATATTGTGACTTAAAAATATACGCAAAGAGAATCCAGAAGCGAAATCCGAACCAAAACCTAAAGAAAACGAAGAAACAAATCAGAAAAAAAAATGAAAGTTTTTTAAAGAAATAAAGCTAGTATTACGATTGCTGGGTGCGATAAATATTGTTTGGGGTGTGTTAACTCTTGATCGATTTATGATCATATTTGGGATAATCTTATTTTTATGACCTTTCTTGTTTTATTATATTAAACAAAGAAAATACTTAAGAGATAATTTGGTTTATGCTTGATATAAAATGATTTCCGATATAAAGAATAATACTGGAATACATGTCATTGAAGAAAATAATTATTGATCTATATGCTTATTGTTCTATATCTGACTAATTACTTGAGCCACACATCAGTTACGTATGTCAGATAGACAGACATTAGATCTAACTAATGCTGTTCTTCGTGATTTGGACGTGACAGTGAAAGATAAGAACACTCAACTGTTAACAATTATGAGAGAAGCAGCAAATAACGACGA
>JBBABP010000028.1:6338-14346 GCA_041657585.1 Candidatus Absconditabacterales bacterium
TGAAAGTCATGTCATTCTGAATGGAAACATTCATTCTCTTCGTGCATTACGGAAAATCTGCAATAACAGATATTAAAAATCGCCTTTTGAATGATTTTGGTGGGGTTGATTTTAAATTGTAACTATCTTGATCATAAAGTACTTTCTCTGTAATCACTTCGAAAACAATTTATTATAAATTGCATCAAGAAGAAAAATACTTATATATATAAATAACTTTTACCTTTAAGGATATAAGCTCTATGGTACACAGCAATCTTACTAACGCAAAAAAAACAAAAAACGATGAGTTTTATACTCAGTATGTCGATATTCAAAAAGAAATTGAATCGTATCTAGAGTATAATCCAAATACATTTAATGGTAAAGTAGTTTACTGTAACTGCGACGATCCTTTTGAAAGTAATTTTTTTCGTTATTTCGTACTTAATTTCAACAAACTTGGATTAAAACAACTTATCACCACCAGTTATAAACCATCACCTATTGCCAATACCCAACTTAGTCTGTTTGGAGATGATAAAACACTCATAAAGGTCAAAGGTCGCCCTAAGGTCACCGCAAACAAATTTGTTATCAACGAAGTAAAAGATAAGATGGAGATGGTGAGTTCAATTTGAAAGATATCGCATTACAACTAAAGGCAAACAAAAATAATGAATGGACCCCGATAGAATGAGATGGTGATTTTCGTAGTCAGGAATCTATTGATTTACTAAAAAAATCTGACATTGTGGTAACAAATCCACCATTTAGCCTGTTTCGCAAATATGTTCAGCAACTAGTCGATTATAATAAAAGTTTTTTGATTATCGGCAATATGAATGCAATTACCTACAAAGAGATATTCCCACTTATAAAAGATAATAAAATTTGGATTGGAGTTTCCATGGATGGTAGAAACAAATGGTTTCAAGTTCCAGAAAGCTATCCCATCAATGATAATGTTGCCAATTCAAAAATAGAAAACGGTAAAAAATTTTTGTTTGTAAAAGGTTGTGTATGGTTTACCAATCTTGATCATGGTAGACGTCATCAGCCATTACCACTTATGACAGAGACAGAAGTTATAAAATTTAGCACAAAAAAACCTTTTACTAAGTATGACAACTATGATGCAATAGAAGTTCCACAGGTCAAAAATATTCCGAGTGATTATAAAGGCGCTATGGGTGTACCGATTAGTTTCTTACACAAGTACAATCCTGATCAGTTTAATATTTTAGGAACGAACGATAATGGTCTTATTGATAATAAATTCAAGATAACGCCAGGTTTAACAAAAAAATTTGTAGATGACTATTATAAATCCGGTGGGACATGAGCATATAGGGAGGGGAATCCTACTGCCGGTTACTATGAAAATAGTATTGCAAAAATGGCCTATAAGAGAATTTTTATTAAACATAAGGGAAAATAACATGGAAACTACTTTAAAAACAAGTATAACTATTAAAGAAATCTGCGATGGATTTGTCTACAATGCGCTTGAGGGCAAAGGGCTATTCGGTTTGTCTGGTAAGCTCACTATTCAGCCGGAATATCAACGCAACTATATCTATGCCTCCGATGGTGGAAAAAAAGAGATGGCTGTTATTGAATCAATACTCAAAGGTTATCCAATTGGCTTGATTTATTTTAATAAGGTTTCTGAAAATAATCTGGAAGTTTTGGACGGGCAACAGCGTATTACGAGTGTTGGACGTTTTGTGACCGACAAATTTGCGATTAAAGACGATAATGGTATGGAGCAATATTTTAATGGAATGGCAAAAGACAAGAAAGATAAAATTTTGGATACAAAACTACTTATTTATGAATGCGAAGGTACAGAAACTCAAATAAAAGATCGGTTTAGAACAATTAATATTGCAGGGGTCCCTCTCAATGATCAGGAAGAGCTTAATGCAATATATTCTGGTCCATTTGTAACCAAAGCAAAAGAGGAATTTAGCAATAGCCAAAATGCAAACATCCAAAAGTGGAGTGCTTATGTATCAGGAAGTGCCCTCAGACAAGAGTTTATGAAATGCGCTCTTGATTGGGTAAGTAAAGGTAATATTGATGATTATATGAGTAAACATCGCCGAGATATAAACATTGATGAGTTGAAAAGATATTTTAATACCGTCATCGATTGGGTATCGAGTATATTTGTGCATGTAGAGAGTGAAATGAAATGACTTGAGTGGGGAAGACTTTATGAACAGTATCATAAAAAAGCATATAACCCAACCCAAATATCTACTGAAGTGCGTAAGCTCTATGGAGATCCATATATTAACAACCACAAAGGTATATTTGAATACATCCTTGGTGGGTTTACAGATACAAAACTACTCGAGGTTAGAATATTTGATGAAGCAACAAAAAGATCTACTTATGAAGTGCAAACCATAAAAGCAAAGGAAAAGGAAAAATCAAATTGTCCACTTTGTGCCATATGACACGACGCAAACAAGCAAAGAATTTGGGCTCTTAGTGACATGGATGCTGACCATGTAGCCGCATGGAGTAAAGGTGGAAAAACTGATACTAATAATTGTGAGATGTTATGTAAGACACACAATCGTGCGAAAGGAAATAGATAATAAAGAGTTTAAAAAAGATGGGATTCACCTCCTGCCCTCTCTCCCATCTTAAAAGATAATAAAGTGAAAGCCCACCAAAAAAATAAAGAATAGAACAAATTTTTCAAAAATACGTACCCTCGCTAATAACGCTCGGTCGACTAACAGCTGCTACCCGACATCTCTGGCTAAATATATATTTTCAACGGAACGCCAGAGCATCTGGCGAGCAACAAACGTTGTAATAATAACCGTCTTTAAGCCAGTTTTCCCTATCCCTTTTCACAAACCTATACGACAGATGCTCGATATTTCAAACTGAGTTATCTTGATAATTACATATTCGATTTTTAATAAAGATCAAAAAAATATTTTTAGAATAAAATATCTTCTTAAGAAAAGAAAATATTTGGTTAAATTGGTGGATTCAATCTATAAAATCCTATCGTTTTTTGTGGTCGATGAACAGCTCATGTGTAGTTATATTGCAGCTCCATAACCAGCATAATTACATTTTGTCTTGATTTCCAGAATGCTTTTGTATATAAGCAGGGAAATATCCCCTTTTATATCAAATTAATTTTGCTTATATCTTGTAGCCACCCGTTTGAGCGGAAACGTTAAAATCCCTGACCAGCTACATGATAAAAAGTAAACCTAATAGTGAGTCTTCAGTCACTTTAAAAGATGTACGTATGGGTTTATGTGACAATTAAGGTAACTTGATTTTCATATGACTCTAGATGGTATCACTACCAAAGAAGAAGCCAATCCCAACACAGGAGAGAATATCTCAATCTGAGATGCCCTGTTAGAGATTTATTGCATGTATACAGAACCAGATCCCGAAGAAGAATAGGAGTAGAAACTCTTATTTTTTGTTTTTATAGAATGTGCGAGAAAAATATACGAAATCCATAGTTAGTAGGATTACATATTTTCTTCGAACTTTAAGACTTGATTAAAACATTAAGAAAGATAGTATGCTCGTGCTTTATATCTTATAAAATCCTTATGACAGACACCGGCATGGAATATATTATTTATTGCAGGAAATCCACTGATGAAAGCTCTGGTAAACAGACACAATCAATACCAGACCAAATTCAGAGATGTGTCGAATATGCAGAAAAGAACTGATTAAAAATCAAAGAGAAGCCAAAAGATTTCTCAATGTTTGAAAAAGAAACAGAGATTATGGCAGAGGATACCGACCCCGAAATCACTAACAAAAGAATCTTCCAGAGTACTAGGCACTTGTTCATCATAAAAGAACAAGAATCAGCAAAAAGACCCCATGAGAGACCTAAATGGGGAAGATTGATTAAAATGATAGAAAAAAAACAGGTTAGATGACTTTTGAGCTATTCTCCAGATCGTCAGTGTAGAAATATGCTAGAGTGAGGAGAACTCATAAATTTCGTAGATCAGGGCATTATTGACCTAAAATATACGAATTTTCACTTCGAAGATTCGGCTTCAGGAAAAATGATGCTAGGCATCCGATTTGTATTTTCCAAGCAATACTCAGACGCTATATCAGAGAATGTATGAAGAGGAAATACCTTCGCTGTATCACAAGGGAAATCTATGGGGAAAGCAAAATATGGCTATATTATCAATGAAGACTGATATCATGAACCACACGAGATATACTTTCCTCTAATTAAAAAGGCATTTATTATGAAACTCTATGAGAAAAAATCTGACGAGTATGTGAGTAAACGACTGGAAACAAGACAGTTTAGGGTCGTTTCTAAAAACAAAACAAGTCTTCCATCCAAAAACAATATATACAGAATCCGAATAGATCCATTTTATTATGGGATGTTCTTCCATTGAGATGATAAAATAGATTTAAGGCAAGCGAACCCCTATTATCAGCCAGTCATAAACGAAGATGAACATATAATACTAGTCGAAAGATATCAGGGCAAGAGAGATCATGTAGCTAACCAGCAAATCAAAGAAGAAAATGACGCATTTATTCCACTAGAAAGATGATTAGTTATAACAGAATGATGAGAAGCAATGACCCCAAATCTCCCTAATAAAGAAAGATTTATGAAAAAATTATTAGAACTACAAACAAAGAAACCAAAAGCTACATTAGCCGATGTAATCGGCTCTAATCAGATCAAATACTCATGCAAAAAGAAAGAGTCAGTATATTGTGGACTCGAGATAGATTATTTGACCATAGAGAAGAAGATACTAGAACTTTTAAGAAAAATTAGGCTAGATGATCAGACTTATGCAGAGTTTCTAAAATCCTGAAAAGAAAAAGTAGAAAAGGAACAGTCACAAAATAAAGCAGAAATAAAACAATTAGAATTTCAATTAGGAAAGATAGAGGTCAAAAGGGATGAGTATATAAAAAACAATATGGGGATAAAAAAAGATGAAAACGAAACAAGAATATATGAGGGAGAAAAAGGACGTTATGAGCAGATTATGGACAATATGGAGATAGAAATAAAAAATAAGAAGCTTCAACAAAGAAACTTCATGGTCGAAATGGAGGCATTCGTAGAAGTACTCCAGAGTTCAGATACCTTGTATAGAAGAAAGCCTTATGTGCGAAAGAGGAAACTAGCTAATTTACTATTTTCGAACATTACAATAAACAAAAAAAAACAAGTGCTGATCAAGGTTAAACCAAGATTAGAGGGCTTGTTCTCTCTGAGCTCCTTAAATGGAGCGGACGACGGGACTCGAACCCGCAACAGTCTGCTTGGAAGGCAGAAACTCTAGCCAATTGAGTTACGTCCGCATTTGACTTTTTCGAAAGTTTAATATAATTACTCATTAGTCCTTTAATTTCAAGAGATAATTTTCTTCATCTATATTATTGATATAGTTTGATGATATTAATTATGTCTATTTTTTTAAAATTTTTTCTCATTTCACTAAAAATTTTTCAACAATAGCCACAAAATCCAGTCCCTACCTAACAAAAAAAAGTACTCAAAAATTTGACAAATTGGGGGGGTGAGTATAATTAGGTATATTT
Source organism: Candidatus Absconditabacterales bacterium (assembly GCA_041657585.1). Taxonomy (GTDB): domain Bacteria; phylum Patescibacteriota; class Gracilibacteria; order Absconditabacterales; family Absconditicoccaceae; genus JBBABP01. The sequence goes on from JBBABP010000028.1 coordinate 11,922, forward strand.
ATTTTTACTTTATAAAACTTATAAAAATGACTAATAACTTTATAGACATTACTCCTTCAATAAATCCTGCTAAGAAAAAAGCTAAGCTAAAAGAAAAAACAAATAAGCTTGTTTCTAAAGACAAGGAACTTTTTGCTAATTTGTCTAAAGAAGAAATTACAACAAAGAAAAAAGAACGTGCAAAAAAATTTAGAGAAGCAAATAAACATCTATTAAAAAAAAATGAAATTATAGACAAAATAATCCCCGTAAAATTATGATGGTGTAGTAAACCAACAGAACCAAATGAGTACGGTAATGGTGGTTGAGAGTATACGCCAGACTTTGATGATTTTGATGAATGAGATATTATGTGTCATTGATCTTCTTATTGATTATGAGTGTTTGAAAAAAATGGTAAATTTTATTTCGCTACGTGTAACACTGGTAATAGAGAAATAGCATTTCAAATTCCCGAAATTTTAGCTTTTCGTATTAGTGAACACATTAATAGTTGAAATTCTGATCCTTTGGTAGAACAACTTTGGTCGTATCCAACACAATTACAATTAGAAAAAATATTTAATTCTTTTTCTAAAAAAATATAAATTAAACTAATGAAGTTATTTTTTTCTGAAAGAGTTTGATTACTATAGGGATATGCCAGACAACGTTTCTTGTTAATCCGACCGTACTTTGTGTGTAGGATAGTAAGTTGTCTGTTCGTATCCCTTACTTATTTGCTTGGAGGGAATATTTCTAAATTAAATTAAAAAAATATAAATTATTTTTACTCAAGAAAGATTGTGCTTTAATGTTGTCATATTTTTGAGTTAATCCTTTGGTAATAATATATCCAGAAGATAGATTATTCTTTTTTATAAAAAAATTTAATCAATCAAAATCATTTTTTTTTAGTTGTGATTTGTATTTTATTTCTATTGGAATGATATTTTTATTTTTGATAAGTATGATGTCTACTTCTTTTTTATTTAATTTCCAAAAATATTTTGCATCATAGATGTTTATGATATAATTTTCAAATAGTTCTCAAGTGATATTACCATCTCATGTAAAAAATGATGTAGAATTTAAGTATATTTTTTTGAGTTTTTTTTCTGAAGTAAGAAGATTTGGAGAATAATTATACATTTTCTTAATCAAAAATGCTTCTTCTAGATAATGAGTATATGTTTGTATTGTTCTCCAATCAAAATTTAAATCATTTGATATATTTTTATAATCAATCAGCATTCCAGGATTTTTGCACAAAATATCAAATATTTTTGATAGTAAATCAGGATGTTTGATATCAAAATAATTTACCAAATCTTCTTTGATAATTTTATCTTTCAATTTCTTGATATATGATTGTGCTTCAATTAGGTCAGAATCTATAATATCTCGAAATTGTCTGTACAAATATTTTTCAAATTCTAAAATAATTTTATCTTGAAATGCTTCTGTATTATCCATGAAATAACTGAGTTTTTTAAACTCAAGAAATTCATCAAAAAACAGTGGTTTTATAGTGTTAGTGGTTATTCTTCATGCAAGACTTTCTGTATGATTGAGGAATAACGAAGCTGATCAGGATATGATGAATTTAATGTTTGGATAAAGATCATAATAAATCTTAATTTTATTTTGCCAATCTACTGCTTTTTGTATTTCATCTAAAAAGATATATATCTGATTTCTATTGATGTCTCTGTTTGATATTTTTTGGTAGTTGGAAATAACGTTTTCGATATCTCATCAGTTATCGAATGTATAATACAAAATATCAAATCTATTTTTGCCTGATTGTATCAGACTATCTATCAATTGAAGCATTAATGTTGTTTTTCCTACTCTACGAAGTCAAACTATAGAAATGATGAATTTTTTATTTAATTGTTCTTGCAGGATAGAAAAATAATTTCTTTTTTGGGAAAAATCGTAGAAATAGTCTTTGTTTCGGTGTTTATTGAAACTTGCGAGATTCATGGATATATCAAAAAAGATAAAAACATTCTTTTGAAGAGAATGTAGCTATTTTTTGACTATTTGCAATAGCTAATGTAGTTATTTTTCATGTTTTTGGTGTTTTGAATGTCGTTATTTGTAAAAGTTCGGAATTTTCGATAGAGCATTTCGTCGAAAATTAAGCAAAAACATTTTAAAGCTAATTTAGATCATTTTTTTACAAAAAAAATTTAATTTTTCAAAAAATTTTTCAACAATAGACATAAAATCCAGTCCATACCTAACAAAAAAAAAGTCCTCAAAAATTTGACAAATCGATATATAATATATATAATTGTGTTGTAATTATTTTGGAACATATTCAAGTCTATTGCACCACTTTGTTATAAAGTATCAAATTAGTATTTAAATTAACAATAAATTGATTAATATATTCATACGGAGTTAAATAAGAAAGACATTTCATAGGAAGATTGTT
>JBBABP010000029.1:0-13917 GCA_041657585.1 Candidatus Absconditabacterales bacterium
AAAATATAATCTATCTTTAAATCCCAATTTTGTTTTTTTATGTTTTTAGAATTCAATAATGTATATCCAATTTTTATGTCGTTAAAAAATCTATATTTTAGTCTAAAGGATTCTTCTTGTTGATTTGTCAAATTATCAATTACTAAGAAAATATCTAAGTCACTAAAACCATTAATAATGTCCTGTCTGCCAGCACTTCATGATAGTAATAACAAACGAATATTATTCCCAAATTCCTTTTCACAAGCATCTATTGATTTTTCAAGTGCTAAAATATAGTTTTCTGGCAACTCAAATTTAGATAAATCATGTATTTTATACAAATGTTTATTTTCACATTCACTAATTCCATGTATATTTGCTATTTTTTGTCTTCGTCTCTGAAATGAGTCATTATTATATAATACATAGTCTGATATTTTTTTTATTTCGAAAACTCATTCATTTTTCTTGCATTCATCTTTATCTGAAACGCATTTAGTTGCTTTTTCTATATCAATATTTCTATCATTAGCGTAACGTTGTATTCTAATCTCTTTATCAGAATCAATGAATATAGATTTAAATTTTTCTCACCAAAATTTTTTAAAAAATTTTATACTTTTCAAATAACGCAAACTCTCAAGAGAATATTTTTTAAAATAATAATGAGTATCTGCAAAATTATCTATTTCTATCACCATATACATTCCAAACTCTTCAGAATCTGGTAATAAATTAGGATATTTCTGTTTAACAATTTCGGAAAAATATTTTAATTTTAAGTTTATAAAATTATGAGTTTTGCGAGATATTTCTCAAAATGAACTTTTTCATGCCTCGCTAGATCAACCTACCCCATAAAGCATATCTATATTTTTTCAAAATAATGGCACATTATATCAAAAATTTTCATTAATGCTTTTTCTTATGGCATTCTGTGTAATCATAATTGAAGTATCGGCCTTTATTAAGAAATCAAATTTAATAAGATTATCTATTAATCTTTCATTTAAATATTTTTGATAAATCATATATCTTTTGTTTTCCTCACTTGAAAAATTTCAATATTCGTTAGATATTGTATAATCTATATTTTCACTGATATTATCACTATAGCGTAATAAAATTGAAGCATCTTCTATATCATTAATTTTTCAATAATGTTTTGATACAAAATCATTAAATAGATTCTGTGCAATTTTTTTGGAAATTCATTTTTTTATTTGAAGATTAGCCACAATTGTAGACTCAAGCATTGTAAGTCACCTGTCTAGAACCACGATATCCGCATCTTTAAGTCTGGATATTGCATTATTTCTTTCTAAAATAGATTCAACAAATAAAGAAATAAAGTCCTCTTCATTATTATTACTTGTTCGCCACTCTTTTTGATTAGCTACGGTTTGCCATTTATTATTATATTTTGAAATGCTTCATATTAAAGCAACATTATAATGATTTTTTAGAGTTAAGAGTTTTGCATGTGTTGTTTTGCCAGTATTATCTGTTCAGTTAATAGAAATTACTTTCATAGTACAATAACAAAAAATAAAGAATATAAATTATCTCTTTAATATTTTGATTATGACTTTATTCTTTTATTGTAACTTTATCATTTGGCACATCTTCATTTAATATTTTCAATAGAATATTTTTAATTGATGGAGGGACTATATTTATTGATATAAGTTCATTTATTGAAATCTCTTTAACTTCATAAATATTTTCTTTGTTAGAACGATGAGAAAATTCTACTCATTGACCATTCTTTATTTCTCATCATTCATGAGAACAAAGATAAAAATATTGTATAGTATTATATAAATCAGAAACATACTCTATAATAAGCTGTTTTACTGAAATACTTGCGTTTATTTCTTCTTCCATTTCTCTTATAAGTGCAGTTTCATGGTTCTCTTCTTCGTTTATTCCGCCTCATGGAACAACATAATATTCTTGTCAATTTTTTATTCTATGCATAAGTATTATTTTTTTTTGACCATTTTTTGATTGTACTGGTAATATACCACGAACGCTTTCTCTATATGCTCCCATTTGTCTTTAGTATTAAATAATAAATTTTTTCATATAAAATAAATTTAGATTTTGTTAATAATTTTTGTTAATTGTTTATTTGTTATAATGAAAATGATGACGATGTCAAGTCGAGTTTACTCCCTAAATCCCTCTAAAATAGAGGGACTAAAAATCTGAAAAAAAATCTGAGAAACCCCGCAGTTGCGGGGCGGGTCCCTCTCCCGCAATGGCGGGACCTTGTGCCATAGAGGGACTTAAAATCTGAAAAATAAACTTAGAAATATTACAAAGAAAAAAGCGTAGAAAGTTTACAAAATAATCGGATCTAAATATCATTTATCTTCTAAATTTTTTTTTGATATTTCTTTATCGTTAGAACTAGATCAAAATTCATTATATATTTTATGTTTTGCGATTATTTGATCTTCAATTTCTAAAAACAATTTAACAAATTCTTTCATTATTTCTTCGAAACTATTTCAGATTTTTTTCATTTTTTTATATATAGACTGGAAATAATCTACCATATTATATATTTTTCAATTAATATTTATATTTAATAATTGCTGTTTTTCATTGGCATTTTTCATATATTCAGATTGTAAAATTTTTTTAAAAACTTGGTCTCTCATAATAATTGGAGTGATAATTTCTTTCAAGTCTTCATGAGCCAATGATCATAATTTTCACACCGTATCATAAATTTTTCATATTTTTTGATTCCATATAATATGTGTAATTTCGTGTATAAATATATCCAAATATGGCTTTGCTTGATTTTTGAAAATTTCAAGAGCGATAGATAATATAATCCTTTGTGTTCAAAAAGATGAATTTGGTTTAAAACTAGGAATGATGATTATATGAGGAATATTTTGTTCATCGAAATCCATGGTTTGTCATAGTCCATCAATAATTTTTTCTTTATTCTTTTTAAACAAAGATTTTAAATTTTGCGTAATGGTTTGTACTTTATAGTCATATTTTGTGTACAAACTATCGATATAATCATATATTATTTTTTTTCTTGTTTCTGTGTCTGTCGTATTATTTAGATTTTCTTCTAATTTTGGATACCAACGAAATATTACTTTTTTTACAAAGCCTCGTTTGTTTATATAATTTTCACTAAAAATATTTTCATAAAAAGAATTTATATCAAAATTTTTATCTATTTTTATTTCTATAATCATGATTTAAATTATTTTGATAAAAATAAATCTTATGATAGATTGAAATTATTGAAAATTACATTTTTTGATAGCATAAAATCTATTTCATCATTATTAAAATTTTTTACTTTTAAAACAAGATACAACATTTCTAATGGTCAAATTCATCATGGCGTTGGAGTAATAATGTTATAATTTTTAAATAATTTTTCTTTCATTGGTATGCTTCAACGTATTCATAAATTACCTCTTATTAATCAGCAGTCTATTATTGATAATCCTTTTTTTATTGTATCAGGAAAGTTTACTTTTTCTGAAGCAGTGCTAATGATTAAATCTGAGTTATTTATTATTTCATCTTTATTGATGTCTAAATTATTTTTTTTATCGATTCAATTTATGTTTAAATTAGAATAATTATTTTTCAATCAATTCATTATTCATTTTCATATAAATCCCTCAGATCAAATTATTGCAATGTTTTCACATAAATATTTATTTATTATATAATTAGATAGTCAAATGATCGCTGACTGTGTGAAACCAAAACGAAATGGATCTCATTTTAAATTATCAATATCTTGAAAAATAGTAAGTTTTTTTATTTTATTTATAATTTTTTTATTATTTATTGGCGATTGTATTATTATTCTTCATCATGAATTTATTACTTTATCGATTATTTTTAATCCAATATTTATGTCTTCGTCTGTCTCCGATAAATGATAAAATCATAATTTAATGTTGCTGTGTAGTGATATTTTAATTTTTTCTTTAAATGATATAAAAGATCTAGGATCGTTTCAAAACATTAACAATCATAATTCTGCGTTTTCTGGTTTTTGATTCAATCAATTTAATAATGATAATTTTAATCAATTGACCAATAAATCAATTGAAGTATTTTGATATTCATAATTTAAATATCATGTTTCTTTAAAAATTCTTTTAGCTGTTTCTTTTCAATTGAAAACTAACATTATGCAAATGGCAAGTTAAATTATAAATTTATCTATTTCTGCTAATATTTTATTTTTACGAGATATTGTATTTTCGACATAATGATTATCTTTTATTGATTTTAGATTGGATTCAATGGGCTCTAATGCGGATTTCGCCGCGGCTTTTGTTAAATTTATTCACACTAATACGTCAGTTAAGACATTTGGATTTCAGATTTTATAACAATCTTGAGCTATATTCAAAATATTTAGGCAAATTTCAGATATTTCTAATGGTATTTCACATGCTTGCATTAGAGATTCTTGAATTATTTTACTTCTTTTTTCTTTTTCTTCGTTTGTTTCTTTTGGCATTTTTAATGCATTTAGATAATTCTGAAAAATTACCATATCTTGTATATATTTTTGTTTTAAAATAGAAATTATTGAATCAGTTTTTAATTTATAAATATTCGTATCTATATTTTTTGTTAATGAAAATACCATAGAGATCATACTTATTCCATTTATTGCGGTAATGCTAGATATTCCTCATCATCATGGCATTCATGGTCATTTTGCAATATGTATAAAATCATCCAAAGAAATATTAAATGGATCTTTATTTTGTTGTAATTTTATTCATTTTATTAGATTTTTAAATATAATTGAAGTTGTCACTGGTCATACTCATCATGGCACTGGAGTCACATATTTTGCTATTTCAGAAACATTTTTATAATCCACATCTCATATTATTTTTCATTCTGAATCTACACTTATTCATGCGTCTATTACTATTGTGTTTTCATTAATCATATCTTTTGTAATTAATTTTGGAATTCAAGTGGCACTAATAATTACATCAGCTCAAAGACAATTTTTTTTCAAGTCTTTTGTCTGACTATTACAAGAAGTTACAGTTGCTCACATGTTTATTAACAATACCGATAATGGCAATCAAACAGTTCTTCAGCGTCATACGATGACTATATTTAATCATTTTATACTTTCTACAAGATTCTCTAAAATATTTATACATGCCAATGGTGTAGCTGGGATGATTCAGTTTATGTCTTTATTCATTATTTTTCATAAATTATATGAATTTAGTCAATCAACATCCTTTTGAGGAAATATTAAAGATATTAATCTTTCATAATTGATGTTTTTTGGCACTGGACTCTCTAATATTATTCAGTGTTTTTTAGAATCGTTATTTATATTTTTTATTAGATTTTCTATTTCTTTTTCTTCAACATTCTCAGGGAAAGAATTAATTATTAATTCTATTCATAAATTTTCTGCGATTTTTTTCTTTGTTTCTGCGTATATTATAGCAGAATTGTTATTTCAAATTAGTATTACATCTAAATGAGGAGTGATTCATTGTCATTGAAGAATATTTACCTCTTTTTTCAACTCTGATTTGTTATTGTTAGCTAAATCTTTAGCGTTAAAGTTTATGCTCATAATAAAAATATATAAGATATAAAATTTTTTACCAAAATTATTTTTTACTTTAAAGTAAAAAATAAACTGTAATTAAAATGACTTGAATGTCAAGGCGAGATGGAATTGATTTATTTGTGTTTTTGTCTATCTATCTTAATAGATAGTTTGTGTTTATTTATTAATAATTATAAAAAATGTTACAATTGAAAAATGTTAAAAAAATTTTTAAAAAAAGAATCAAAACCGTGCCTATCGGCAGGCAGGCCTGATCTTGGTTGAAAAATTTATTTTTTCCTAAATATGAAAATTTCTATGCATTGAAGTGAATTAATTTTCAAATTAAACAATGAGAAAAAGTTGCGTTTATTTGACCAAATTGAGCATGAAAATCTACTACTATTAAGGCTATTTTATGAATACTTCATTATGATGAGTGAGAAATAAAAATTTTTAATATGGATCCAAGAAAACAAAGAAAAGAAATATCTAGATTTACATCTTCAGTTTTTGGACAGAGGAGTCAGCTTTTGTACCATTTGCCATTGATGGATAGTTTTAATTTTTTTAGAATAATTTATGACATTCCTCAAGATGTATTTGAAAAAAGATTAGATAGATTTGTAAAAAGATTTAAAGTTCAAGAATTTATTAATCAACCAGTTAGAAAACTTAGTCTATGACAAAGAATGAAATGAGAGATTATCGCATCATTACTTCATTCGCCTAGAGCAATTTTTCTTGATGAACCAACAGTATGACTTGATATTATTGCAAAGAAAGTTTTGTATGAAATATTAAATGAAATTCATAAAGAAGAAAATATTACAATTTTCCTAACATCACATGATTTGAATGATATAGAAAATATTTGTGATAGGGCAGTAGTGATAAATAGATGAGAAATTCTTTATGATGGTCAGATTGATGATTTAATGAAAAAATATGCGAATAAAAAATTTATAAGTTATAAGGAAAAATGAAAATTTGAACGAAACAATATAGAAGTTGAAAATGAAGTTAAAATTGTAGAAACCACTATTAAACAATTGTTTGAACATAAAAAAATTGAAGATGTTGAAATAAAAAATATTCCTTTGGAAGACATTATTGAGCAATTTTATAGATAGAAAATTGGAATTAGGAATTAGGAATTTGTAAGTGAAATATAAACTAATATTCTATATTTATTATTTAAAAGTAAGAATGAAAAAATATTTTAAAATATTGTGATTCGCATTCAAAGAGCAGATGGAATATTGATGGAATTTTTTTCTATCTATGTTTGCTATGGTTATAAATGATTTTTTATTTGTTTTTATTTTTATTGTTTTTGTTGGTTATTTTACAGGTACTTGACTGACGGTTTGAAGTTTTTTGATAATGCATTCCATCATATCTTTTCAATATGCAATAGTGAATTGAATATTTTCAAATATTTGAGATTTGCCAAATATTGTAGAAGAATGAAAATTAGATTACTATCTTAGTTTCCCTATTGATGCTTTGAAATTTATTTCTGTTTCGAAAATTAGAGTACATAATTTGGGTGATGTGATATTTGCTATTTTATCAATGATTATATATGCCTTTTGGTTTTATCAGTGGAACGTAAATGTTTTTATCATCAAATGGATAATAATATCGTTTATAGCTTTGGTCTTTGCTGCAGGATTATTTATTATGGTTGGATCTGTATCTTTTTGGTTACAAAAATGATCTAAAGTTAGAGATTTATTTCAAAGTTTTTTTATAATATTTTGATCTTATCCTCCTGTGATTTTTCAGCAAAAGAAGATTATTTTCATTTTAGTCGCTTTGACTTGATTGTATCCTTGAGTGTTTCTGCCTTATCGAATGATGACTTCTCAAACAAGACCGATTCAATGGATAATATTAATATGATCTGCTGTTTTGATGTTTATTATCGGTGTATTTGTATTCAGAAGATGATTGAAAAGATATTCAAGTGGCAACCTTGTTGTCCAAATGTAATTTATTTGTTCTAAAAAAATAATGTTAAAGTATTTTAAAATCTGATTTTATTTTTCTAAGGAGATATTTTATTATTCATATGTTCTTATTTTGGGGAACATTCATCTTTTGTTTTTGATTCTTGTTTTGAGTAGCTTAGCATTATTCGGCGCTAAGGCTAAGTGAATTGATAATGTTGCTGGTATTGCAATCTGATTTTATGCTTGGTATGTATTTATTACAGAAATAATAATGATAAATCGAAAAGACCAAAATCTGATAGATGAAGTCAAAAGTTGAAGTATTATAATGTATCTCAACAAGCCAATTAATTTTGTTGGTCTTTATTTTTCTCAAACATATTTTAAAAATCTGATTAATATTTTTGTTGTATGAATATTTTGTTGATTAATTATCTTTTTATTCTTATGAGTTTTTCCACGATTTGGAATCTCCGCAATGTTATTATTTTTAATTTCCTTTTTAATCTGAATAGCTATGCTTTCATTAGTTTCGCTTGTGATAGCTTTGATCGCTTTTGCTATGGAAGATAGTACTTTCGTCAGATTATTTATAAACAAATTATATTTTATATTCTGATGATTATTTTTTCCTTTGGATATATATCCTGTATGGTTAAAAAATATTAGTCAGTTTTTGCCTTTTCAATATTATCTTTATGCACCAGCAAAATTTTTTACTACATGAGATATTAATTTTTTCTTACAATATTTCCCTTTACAATTAATGTGGCTTGTAATTTTATTCGCTATTGTATTTTTAATGTATGAAAGCGTAGTTAGAAGATTAGAAATTAATGGTGGTTAATTTAAAAAAAATCACAACTTATTTTAAACATACATTTTTTTAATTTGTAATAATGCCACAAAATTCAACATTTCAATTTGGTTTGCCGATATACTCAACTCTAGAGCAAAAACGAAATTCTTTTGCTGAATTAATTTTACAATTAGTATCTGTTAACATTGAACAATCAATAAATTCTCATCAAGTTTGTATGCTGTTTTTGAGAAACAATCATTTTCACTCTAAACTTCTAAAAAATTTTCATTGTGAACTTTGTGGTTGCTCTCATGGACAAGCTTGTCGTGTTCAACTAAATTCACATAAACTGAAATTTAAATCGCCTGTATTTATTCAGCCTGATAAATTTAATCATTCTTTAACTCAATTTAAAATAAAATATGATTGTCATGAAATTATTTTTGAACTAAGATAATAACTTCATGAATTCATTCGATATGTTAAACCTGGAAGTCAAATAATTCCTGGACATTCGCCTGGATTTAATTGTAATCGTTTATTTTCTTCATATCAAGAAAAATATTCAGGACATAATCATAGATTTTTTAAATTAGTTTCTCTTATATTATAAACTGCCTCGATTCATTCTTTCGCGAGATATGTTGCAATTGTTCTTTGATTGAGTTTTTGAACTTGTCAGATTCAACTATTTAATCCATTGATGACAGCAAGTAATCAAACAGAAATAATTATTGTCATAATAACTATTTCAATTAATGTGAATCATTTTTTTGTTGAAAATTCTCTCGACATGAATAAAAAGAAAAATAAGTTAAAAAGGCCACAAAGGCTACAAAGGTTTCAAAGCTAATATAAATATAATTTAATTCTTAAGTTTTTCAACCCCGCAGTTGCGGGACTTCACTTCCTTCGTCTTTTAATTTTCAAATTTTTTAGTTTTTTAGTTTAATTAAATGACAGATAGTATTATAACTTATATAGTCGTTTCAATTATGTGAATTTTAGTTATTTTTTCTTTTTCGATTGGCATAGAAAAAATGATAAAAATAATTTTGTGAAATTATATTTTGGGTAGTATTTGTTTGGCGGCGACTGAATCTATTCGTTTGATTATTAATTATCTTAATCTAACTCCTGACTTGAAATTTATTTGACTAACTTACAAAGCTTTGTGAACTTTTTTGACAAACTGACATACGACAATTATTCTGATTTTTTATATTATTTTGTTAGTTTTAATTTACAAAAAATCGAGCATCAATGTTAAAATTCCTATGGATGAATGACTCAAAAAAATTTTATATATTCTTTTTGTTCCGATGACAGTGATTAGTGTTATTTTGACATTACAAATTGCAATTATGGGAATTGGTGTTTTGAATTTTGAGATATTACAAAATTTTGCAAATAATCTAACAAAAAATATTTATATTTATAAATTTTTAACTCTGACTCCTGTCTGGATTTTACTTCACTGAATAGCTACGATTTTGATTACTTCTGAAATGAAAATGAATATAAAAACGGACTTATAAAGAAAGTGCTAAATTCTAAATGTTAAGTGATAAATATTCTAAAGACTATCGACAAAAGACTAAAGACTATTCTTGATTTCTTTTTTTTGATTGATGAAAATTAGGCAGTCCATATCATCCGGTTCTCGTGCCTTACCAAATGTATCAAGAAATTCTGAATGATGGAATGGAACAACATAATTGTTTGTTATTTTTTTGTATTCGTTATTAAATGTTTCTATAAAATGTGCGTTGTGTGTGATTTGAGAAATTACTATAATGTCAGTTCATACAAAATTTTTTTCATACAATCGTTTGCAAAAAAGTTGTGAATAAAATTTTAATGTATCTGTGACCAGATTTTTTGCCAATGAATTTGATTCTATAAATTCGTAAGATTTGTATCGATATTTTACGATTCCATTATCTTTGTACATTTGTTTTAATGCACTTAATCATAGATTTAGAGTTTCAATGGAATCATAAAATCAGTTTTTGATTTTTATTGCTTTGCAAAAAGTTTCATTTATATACAAAAGAACAAAGTCGTCTTTTTGTAAATTATTTCTTAAAAAAAGAAGTGTATGAAAAGATTGAGGTAGTATATTTATATTTTTGGTTTCAAAAAGATTTCAATAAATAGCGTTCAGAGAATTTAATGTTGTTTTTTTCAAATAAACAATGTAAAGTCTAAAAAATATTTCTCATTTTTCTCATATTGCATATTTTTTTTCTTCTCAATTTACATTGATGTTGTCTATATAAACCATGATTTTTTCTCAATCGATATAATTTTGATTTTTAGTTTCCTGGCATTTTTCTTTAATTATTTTTTTGAGATCTTGGATTGTGAATTTATTTTCAGAATTTTGAAAAATATCAAATCTGAAAAAAGAAAATCTGCTTTCGTCTAACATAAAAAAATGTTCATATTTTGGATATTTTCCAGATTGTTTAATTATATTTTCAAAATTTTCATGAATTAAATATTGTAATATTTGATGTTCTTGTTGGATTTTGTATACGCGAAAAGTAGGGTAGTAGTCTGATAAATATTCGTATCGAATGTAGATCATCAACGAATTAAAAAATTAACAAATTAAAAGATTGAAAATTAAAAAAAGCTAAGAAAGCAAAAAAGTTTTATGGCATTTTTGGCTTTTATAGCTTTTCAGCTATTTCTTTTATATATACTTAATTTTTATTAAAAAGCAAAAAATTTTTTAACTTTAAATTTTTAGGCGATTAATAATCGCCCCTACAAAACATCCATGCAATAGATGCAATTTAATCTGTTATGTTTGAAAAAATTATTTGCCGTTGGTTTTGCCGATGGCATTTTTTTTTATTTTTTCTTATTTCATGTTTTTGGTGTCTTGGTTTTTTTTGCTATAGTTTTTGATTCTTTTTTTATTTTTTGTTTCTCTATTTTTTTTTCTTCAATTTTTTTCTTCTTTTTTTCATCTGGAGATTTAGCATATTTATTCTCAATAATATCGATACAATCTTGCAAAGTTAGATCTGTTGCATCTTTGGATCATTTTGGAATTCTATAATTATTTCAAGCATATTTGATATAAGCTCAATATCTTCAATTCAGAACTTCAATTTTTTTTCATTCGTGATCGAAATTGTTTATGTTTTTTTCTTGGTCAGATTTTAATTTTTGTTGAATTAATAAAATTGCCTGATCTAATCAAATGCTAAATGGATCTAATCAAGTATCTGGGCGAATAGAAACAAAAGTGTTTTTGTATTTCACGTAAGGTCCAAATCTTCATGTTGAGGCTGTGACTTTTTCTCAATCATAATCTCATAAAGTTCTTGGTAAAGAAAATGCCATCAAAGCTTCTTCGAGCGTAATATTTTCTATACTTTTGCCTGCTGGAATTGAGGCGAATTTTGGTTTTTCATCTGATTCTTTGTCTGTGATTCATAACTGAACCATTGGTCAGAATTTTCAAATTCTTGCTATTATTTTTTTGCCTGTGTTTGGATCTATTCAAAGTTCTCTTTCTCCACTTGCTCTTTCGGCAAATTCCATTGTGTTAGCTACGTCTTTGTGGAATGGTCAATAAAAATCTTTGATCATTTTGTTCCACTGTAATTTTCATTCTGCTATTTCGTCAAATTCTTCTTCTATCTTGGCAGTGAAATTATAATCCAAAACATCTTTGAAATTTTCTACCAAAAAATCATTTACCACCATGCCGATATCTGTTGGGAAAAGTTTTTGTTTTTCTGCTCATGTGTTTTGAGATTTTTCTGATGCCGATATTGTTCATGATTTCAAAATTAATTCTTGATATTTTCTTAGTTCTCCAATTCTATCTTCTTTGACAACATATCATCTTTTTTGTACTGTTGAAATTGTTGGTGCGTAAGTTGAAGGACGACCAATTCACAATTCTTCAAGTTTTTTTACTAAGCTTGCTTCTGTGTATCTTGGAGGATGGTTTTTGAATCTTTGAGTTGCGAGTATTTGTGTATAATTTAATTTTTCTCATTCTTTTAAATTTGGCAAAATTCATTCCTGCCTGTCGGTAGGCATAGCTTTATTGTCTTCATCATCTTCATCATTGGATTCAAAATAAACTTTCAAAAATCAGTCAAATTTAATTACTTCTCAATTTGCTATAAATTTTAATTTACTTTTGGAAATATCTATTGTTGCTTTTGTTTTTTCAACTATGGCTGGAGCCATTTGTGAAGCTATTGTTCTTTTTCGAATAAGTTCATAAAGTTTTTTTTCTGTGACGTCTCATCAAGCGGAAGAGTTTTCCATGTGAGTTGGCCTGATACATTCGTGTGCTTCTTGAGATCATTTTGACTTGGTGATGTAGTTTGTTGGATTGGAATATTTCTCTCAATATAATTTAGTTATTTCTTTTTTGGCTCAATCTAATGCTGTTGTTGATAAATTAACAGAATCTGTTCTCATATATGTTATCAATCCCGCTTCATATAATTTTTGAGCGATTTGCATTGTTCTGGCAACAGAAAATCAAAGTTTCCTACTTGCTTCTTGTTGTAATGTTGATGTTGTAAAAGGTGCTGATGGTGTTTTTTTGCCTGGTTTAACTTCTATTTTTGATATTGTAAACTCAGAGTCCTTTGCTTCATTCAAAAAATTTTCTGACTCGTCTTTATCTTTCAAATCTTTGGAAAGTTCAGCTTTAAATTCTTTCCTTGCGTTGCCGATAAAATTTCAAATAACTTTGAAAAATGAATCTGAGGTGAATTTTTGTATTTCTCTTTCCCTTTGAACGATCAATCTAACTGCAACTGATTGCACTCTTCATGCTGAAAGTCAGGTTTTTATTTTTCTTCGAAGTATTGGCGAAAGTTCAAATCAAACTAAACGATCCAAAACTCTTCTTGCTTGTTGAGCGTCGACTAATTTCATGTCTATTGTTCTTGGATTTTGTACTGCGTGATTGATAGCTGATTCTGTAATTTCGTGAAAAACTATCCTAGAAGTTGTTTTGGGATCTAATCAAAGTTGATTAACTATATGCCAACCTATTGCTTCTCCTTCGCGGTCTTCATCGGTAGCTATCCAGACTTTATCAACTTTTTTTGCTAATGATTTTAATTCTGACACGACTTTTGTTTTATCAGGCGAAACTTCGTATTGTGGCTTGAAATTATTATTTACATCAATTCAAAGTTGTTTTTTTGGAAGATCTACAACGTGTCAAAATGATGCTTTCACTTCGAATCATTCTCACAAAAATTTTTTGATTGTTTGTGATTTGGCAGGGGACTCTACGATTACGAGATTTGATTTCATAAACAAAATTAAGATATTAAAAAACATCCAAAGCTACTTTTATGTTATTTGGTGTTTTTTTCAATGGCAAAATTTATCGCAAAAATTTTGCGTTAAAAAAAGCGAGGATAAAATATTTATCCAAGCTCTATTATTTTACTGAAAAACTTTTATTCCGGTTGAATTTTGGCTGGACGTAAGCTATAATCCTCAGCATTAAGTGCAAAGAAAAAGCTTTCACTGAACTTTGAAGTATTTACAGTAGTGGGAGGAGATATTATATCTCC
>JBBABP010000030.1:0-13352 GCA_041657585.1 Candidatus Absconditabacterales bacterium
AATTCAGAATAATTTACAAGATTTTGTCAGTATTTCAAAGGGAATATGCTATACAAAAAATTCAAAAACACACGCACAAAAGCATCAACATTTTTATTCAACATTATTTCTCATCAAGCGATATTGCTAGCAAATCAAAGTTTTTTATTTTCAATTTCATTTACTAAATCTATATCTTGAAATGAATTCAAATCAAGTAAATTTCAAACCTTATCTCAAACAAAGGTCAGATTTTTATTTTCATTCAAATAATAATCCATTTTTCAATTTAAAATATTCACCCAAGCGTTGTTATATCAACTATCTCCGAAAGAAATGGCTGATTGTGGATGAACAATCAGAATAATTCAATTTGGTAAAATTATAAATAAATCTGAATTTCACAACGGTAATTTTGACGAGAAAGAAACATTTAATTTACTTCCAAGATCAAAAGAAAATCTTTTTTCTCATTGAGCAAGTGCAATTTCTTTTTTGTTTAATTCATTGTCTACGTCTTGAACAATTATTTTTCAATTGGAATTTTGAACATCATTTGCAACATCATTTGATCTCAAAACAAAATTAATTTTCTGTGAATTATAAAAATAATCCCAATCCAATTTCTGCTTATACAAAGGCAAAAATCAGCTTAATAAAATTATTATAATTCAAATTACAGAAATCACGCACAAAAAATAACGAATCCAATGCTTAATATAAGCAGACAAAAATAGCAAAATAATTAAGCCAATCAAAATCAAAAATTGCGATAAATCAAATCCCATACTATTTTTCAAAAACAATAAAAAACAATTATGCAGTTGGAAATTCATAGTTAAATTCTTTATTTCTTATATCTTCAGGCACTTTTGCTAATAATACTTTATCTTTCAAGTATTGTTTATATTCAGATTTTGTAATTTTTCAATCTTTATTCAAATCTATTCATTGATTTTGACTAGCAACTATTCAAGCAGACAAATCTTTAGCTTGAAATACAAAATCATCTGCTTTTCACAAAGCAATAGGGAAAAAAGTAACTGAATACAAATCAGTAAAACTATTTATTTTTCATTTAGATCATTCATAATATTTTTCGACAAAATCTAATTGCTCAATATTAGATTTGTTTTTCATTTCTGATGGAGTTATTTTAAACATATTAGTAATTGTGCTTGGTAAAAATTGAATAAGTCAAACGGCTAATGATTTTGGATTTATTATACTTGGACTAAGTCAGCTTTCATTTTCCATTACAGTCATTAACCAATTTGGATTGATTCATAATCTTTGTGATATATCAACGACTTTTTTTCAAAATTCTTTTTGATTTTCTTTTACTTTATCTATAAAAACTAATTTTTCTCAATCATATTTTTCATTTGAATTATTGTCAGTTTTATCATTTTCAGTAGTTTTAATATCGCCATAATCACTAACATTTTCAGCACCTAAAGCAATGGCTTTTCAAAAATAATCATTACCAATCACAACGTTTCACAAAATAGCTAAAGACAATTGATCAGCATTATTTATATTTTTTAAAAATGATTTATCGCCTATCAATGAAGTTATTTGATTATCTAAATTTCAATTTATTTTTAATCAAATTAATGAATCTGATAAATTTTTATAATCTACATCTTTACAAATAGTCAAAACTTTGTTTTTAAATTCAGTTATCTCTTGAGTATCTGTTGTTTCAGATTTAAATACATCGTCTAATTTAAACTTTGTTGCTAAATTGTCTGAATTATTTGTTTGTTTTTTATAACTTTCAAATGCTTGTTTTATAATACTTTTTGCCTCTTGTCATTCAGTAGTTTCAAAAAATTTGCTCATTTTGGTTTTCATATATTCTTTTTTTACTCATTTTACTCATTCATTAAATCAAATTATTTTTAAAACAAAATTCAAAACTTTTGAATCATCCTTTACAATATCACTACTATTAATTCACAACAAAGTTCAAAGATTTCAAACTAATGGAATTTCTATATCCAAAATTCATCAAGCTTTATCCAAAAATCATCATATCAAATCGGTTGCCTTTTCTTTATATCCAGCTCTTTTTTGAAGAAATTTTGAAGCCGTTGGTAACGCTTTTTCAATTGCAATTACAGTTTTCTCGTTAATATTTATTTTATCGGCAATTGCTTTTAATTCAGCCTCTCATTTAGCTTTATCTACCGTAGTTCAATCAGTGCTAATTCAAACTTGATCTAATGTTTTTCAACTCAATCATTCTGGAGTATCCCAAACAGAATTATTTAATAATTTTCTAAATTCATTTGGATCATTAAGTTCTTTGCAGTTAACATCTTTCAATGCTCATGCATTATTTGAAATATAAATTATACAATTTTCAACTCTATTTGCTAATTTATAAAATGAATTTGTATTACCAATTTTACTAAAAAATCAAAATATACCCTTGAAAGAATCCTTGAAGTCATCAGTTAAATTTATATTTCAAAATCAATTAAAAAAATCTACATTAGAATCAGATCAATTATTTTTATCAGCAGTTTTATTAACAATTAATGCCTCCATCATAGCAAATTGAATTCATATAGACATAGAATTTATAATCTGATTAGAAAATTTGTATGAATCTTTTCAATCAATTTTAAATGATTGCTTTAAATATTCCAAAACTGGCTTATTTATTTCTTCAGCAAATTTTTCAACAGTAAAATCTTTCAATTCAATTGGCTTATTTGGATTATTTTGAATTCATCTTAAGTCATTATCCATTTTTGTTCAACTAATTATATCCAATATTTTACCTGAAGCTCATTTTTCAAGATCATCTAATTTAGAATCTATAATTGGATTTGCTATTTTTTTTTCTGCATCTTTAGCTTCTTTTTTTGTTTTATCAATATTATCTTGTTGGTTTGAACTTTCAGGACTATTTTGATCTGGATTATTTTTTCAATTTTCTGGTGGCATTATATAATAAAAACAATTAAAACTTATTTTAGCTTTCTGCTTCAAGCTTTTAGCTTTCATCTAATTATACTCATAATTTACAAAAATGCAAAAAATCATTGAATATTTTATATAAAAAAATACATTCATTCAAACAGTTTTTTAAAAATCAAAAAAAACATGCAAAAAATACTAAAATTATGAAATATCACTCGAATTCATATGTTTGAGCCTAGCGAACAAGAAATAAATAAATTGTCCAAAAAATATGACTTACATGAACTTATAAAAGAAGATTTGATAAGGGTCTAGAGTACTTTAGCAACAAATTTTAACATAATTTTTAAGAACTTTCAATAATTGATTATAAATATCTTTTCACTCTATTCAACAATTAAATCTAAATTCACATTCTTTTAGGTGCAAACTAAACTTTCTTTTGATTACTCAATTAAATTTTCATAATCTTCTCTTACAATAACTTCGAAAACTTTCTATTCAATTGATGTGTCTTTTGCCTCTTGCAAACTCGTTTTTTCAATGATCCACCCTGTAATGTTTATCATATCAAACATCTACTAATCCATTATATCATCTCCATCCATCTGTGTGGATAACCGAGTTGTAATCTATCTTTCCTCTTATTATTTTTCTTAAAGTTTCTGCTCTACAATCAGGAACAATTTCTGCATAAACTTTTCAATTTCTTTTACGTAATCAAAATACAATACTCTTCATTCAAGCTCACCTTCAGCGTTTTCATCTCACTCTTGTTGCTCAAAAATAACTTTCATCAAGTTCGATTTCTCATTTAAAAATTTCTTTTTCTTCATTCTCACAATATCGAATAATTACTTTTCTTAGGTAATCATATCGATTATTTATGGTTTTTCTTTCTATATTTAATAATTTTGATGTCTGAGTTGCTGTTAAATCTTTAGAAAAATATTTCAAAATCCCAATTGTTTTTTGCCTGCTAAGGTGTGAGTTTTTTCTATAAGGGTTTTTACTAGTCATGATATAGTTATAATGATTATTTAAATCACTTCAACTACTCTAGACCCTTTGATAAATATGACAACACAAGAAAAAATAGATATTTATGAAGATTATCTTTTTGTAGTAATGAATTTTCCAAAATACAATATTAACACCAAAAAATATGTTTTAAATGAATTTAGTATAATTTTAGGACAAAATATTATAATTACTCTTACAAGATTCAATACAAATCATATACAAAATATCATACAAGAATATGCAAAAGAAATAAGAAAAAGACAAAAAGATGAAGAATTCAAAATATCCCCATATTATCTTTTGTATAAAATAATAGATACGATGTATGATAAAACATTAAATATATTAAATAAATCAACAAAAGATGTTATTTTATTCGAAGAAGAGCTTTTTTCTTCCAATAAACTTGAAAAAAAACTATTAGAGAATCTTATGATCAAAAAACGTAATATTGTATTTTTAAAACATAATTTTATACCACACAAAGATATATTAAATGATTTACAAAATATTATACCAAAATTTTATAAAGAAGATTTGGAAGTTTATTTTGAAGATATAATTTCAAAATTAGAAAAAATATTGAATAGTATAGCAATAAGTTATGAAAATATAGATTCTCTTTGAGAAACATACAATTCTTTAATGAATATCAAAACAAATTCTATAATAAAAATTTTAACAATATTTTCATCAATTACTTGAATTTTAACATTAATTAGTTGAATTTATTGAATGAATATAAAACTACCATGACAACAAAATTGATATTTTTTTTTGATAATTATATGAATAATGTTTGTGTTTAGTTTATGATTATTATATATTTTTAAAAGACAAAAATGGATTTAGACAAATATATAAACCAATTCTCAATTGATGAAATAATAAAAATTGAACATCAAGATAGACAGTTTTTGACATTAAAAAAAACTCGAGAGAAAATCAATATTTGAAATGATAAAAATTTAAATTCTGATTTATTTTTATTTTTGATATTACAAAATTCTATAATTTCGTATCAAATAGCTTGAAATTGAAATTTACGACGAGAAGAGTTTGGACAAAAAATTCAGTCTGACTTTTTTTATTTAAAAGAACTTTTCAAATCATGAAAAGATAATTTAGACCGACGATATAAATTTATAACAACGAGCAAATATAACAAAAGACTATATAATTTGAAGTTAAAGAGATTACAAAAGTTTGAAAAATTTAGAACATACAAATTAAATTCTTTAAAAAAACCAAATAATTTTATCCAAACTTATTACAAAAATCTGAATATTCTTTTGGAAGAAATTTCTCTGACTTTAAATAACAAAAAAAATACCAAAACAGTTGTTTTCGCTATAAAAATGTTTGGATATTGAGCAAGAATAATTTCCAAAAAGTTTATTTATTATCCAAAAAATATATCTATTCCGGTAGATTCTAGATTAAAAAAAATTTATTCTATTCAATTTCAAATTAAAAACGAAAAAGAAGAAATAATACAAAAATATTTTGAAAACTTAGCAAAAAAACTTAATATTAGTCCATTGCATTTAGATTCGCTTTTACGAATAGATTATCGAGAAAAATATATTAAATCAAAAAAAAATAGATATTATATAAATTAAAAATACAGATAATGATTTGGTTATTACAAGAGGGCAATGCCAAAAAGTGAGTCTGCGAAGCAATAACTTTAAAACATATTATATTCCAATTAAATTTTTTTCAATTAGCGAGTGACGGGACTCGAACCCGCAACCTCTTCCTTGGCAAGGAAATGTTCTAGCCAATTGAACTACACCCGCAAGAAATATAATGAAAAATGAATAATTAATAATTTTAAACATCTGTAACCTCTGTAGCCCTTGAAACCTTTGTAACTTTAATCTACACTTCAATTATTTCAACCTTTTTATTTATTCATTTTAATTTAACTTTATCTGTTATCAAAACATTAGTCCGCGCTAACAAAGTTAAAACAACTCAAATAATTTTAAATAAATCTGCAACATAAACAAACTTAGTAACGTCATTTAATAAAATATTATCTCAAACAATTATCAAAGCAATTCAAATAACAAACAAAGTTGCCTTTGTCATTCTAAAATGAACTGGGTATACTCAGAAAAAAACAAACAAAACCAAACAAACTAAAATTAAAATTAAATAATACCAATTATTATAATCCAAAAAATAAGTTTGAACAATTATATTATTTCAGAAAAACAAAAATATCAAATATCAAATCAAAGCTCAAGATACGGCACTTATAACAATTCTTTTTACTAAATCTTTCATTTACAATTTTTTAAAGAAATAAACTGAAATCAGATATAAACATCCATTTAAATTTTTCAAACGAATTTTACATCAAAATATTTTTTGTAATATAATTATAATTCTTATAAATTTATATAAATAATTAAATAAAAATATATTATAATATACAAAAAAATTTTGTTAATAAGTAAAAAAATCTATAACACAAGACACATTTAGACACAAAAATTATGTTAATATTTTGTTAATATAGAAACAGAAATTAATATTATATAATTTTATTATATTTTTACATTTGTTAACAAATCAGATTTATAATAAAATTTTTAATTCAAAGAAATATAATTACAATCAAGAAAAAAATAGACAATCTATTTTCATAAAATATTTTAAACTAAATGGTTGATTTAATTACTTGTTAAGAAAATGATAAAACAGTTACTCGTCACTCGTCACACTTTACTCGTAACTGTTTTCTTACTGAAATAAATTCACAATCAATCTAACTACTGCATAAGAAAAAATACATATCAAAATTCAGACCAAAGATCAGAGTAAAAGTTTATTTGCTTTTTTCATTTTTTCTTCGTTTCATTGTGCTGTAATTAAACTAATTCATCAATATATCAAAACTCACATAGTAACAGCTCATAAAGAAAATCGTAAATATTTATTTACTACTTGTATAATTCAAAAAAGAGTTGATTCGTTTGATTGTATTGTTGTTGGTCAAGTCACTTGGAAATCTTCTTGTCAGTTAGATTCAGGTACTGACAAAACAATAGCAAAACTATTAAATAAATTTAAGCTGATTATAGACAAAGTAATTATAAATAATTTCATTAAATTTTTTTTCATATCTTAAATTAAAAATTAAAATTTTCTAATTTATATCTGTGTTTATTTATTTCTTGTAATCTGTAGTCATCTGCCTGCCCAGCTATTTCTGCGGGGTGGTTTTATTAACCAAGAGAACTTATAGACAAAGAGCTTATCAAATTTATTATTCCAACACTGGCGAGAGCAATTAAAATTCCAAAAACAACATATTGAATATTTTTTGTAACATCTTTAACATCAGATCATCAACTAGCTTTGATAATATAATAAACTCAGTTATAAAGCACCATAGTTATAGAAAGCATAATAGTTAATCTGAGTAAAAATTTTGTAATTCTAACTATCAAAGGTGCTTTTGCTACAACACCAGAAACATCTCGATCTCATCATATTTCACTACAGTAAGATTGTTTTTCGCTGTTATCAATTTTTTTTACTGTTCAGTTTGGCAATGAGCATTGATCATTATTTGCTCCAATTGTTCATTTATAATTTCAACCAAGCTTAGTTTCACATAATTGTTTTTTTAATGCATTTCAATCAATTTTTTCTCAATAAAGAAAACATCATTGTCATAAATCTTCTTGTATTCAAACTCATTCATGAAAAACTTCATTTCATACAGCATCCTTTTCATTTCCCAAATTTACTATTGTATCTAAATTTTTGGAAACACTAAACGCTTGTTCAAGTAAATCTCACGCCTTCACGTTAGTAATTAAAGCAAAACTAAACAAAGAAAAAAATATACAAATAATTCAAACAACAAAAAATTTATTAAAATTTAAATCCCAACCAATAAAGAGGCTGGCAGGTTTTAACCTTTGTAGCTTTGTAGCCTTTGTGGCTTTGTAGCATTTGTAGTTTTTCATATCTATATTTGATTAATTAAAGCATCTGCTTCTGCGTCATCTTTTTGTTTATTAATGCTTTCCTCTTTTTGAATTGATTTGATATTTTGTATAGTTCACATTTCTTCCCATTTTTTACTATATTTGTCACCAATATCTTCTTTTTTCTGTTCATATTTTTTTTCTATCTCATCTAATTTTTGTTTTTCCCTTGTCAAAATGTCATTTAATTTATCAATTTGAGTCTGATTCATCAACGGAAAAAGATTAAACCAAGATTGTTTTTCTTCATTAGTATCCATTGATTTAGATTTTAATATCAAAACTATTAGTTCAGGTTTTTCTTCCAAAAATTTATCAGGAATATTAAATTCTTGAGCTTTAGCTCGTAATTCCTGAGGTAACTTTTTTTGAATCAAATCTACATTTGCCATTTTACTATTTATAAATAATTAAAATTTGAATATTTTTTTAAACCGATTTATAACATTATTAATCCGTGTTTCTTTATTGTTTCAAGACATTACGTTATTTATTTTTTTTCATTCTCAGGTACCTTGCCTACCGGCAGGCAGGTTTCCTGGTTCATTCTCAGGTATTTTTTCTACAACTTTATTTATTATTTTCTCAGCATTTACCTCTTCAGATTTGTGATATATGTCAGATTTTAATTGTATAATTGGAACTTTTTTCATATTTTTTTTCATATTTTCAATTTCTTTTTTAGATAAAGTCATTTTTCATCATCAAATATAACTTCACATTTTATCCATTTTTAAAATACAAAATATAAAATAATTTAACTAATTCTGACCTGGATTTGCAAATAATCGTTCAACATCTTTTGGATCAATAATATTTTTTTCTAACAACCTTTGAGCATATTTTTTAAGCGTAATCATTCATATCAAAGTTGATGTATCTATAATATTATCAATCTGCTCTATCTCTCTTTTTTTGATATTATTTTTTACTGAAGCCGTGTTCAACATCACTTCAAAAATTCCAACTCTTGATTCTCCGTCCTTAGTTTTTACAAGAAATTGAGATTGAACTCCGATCAAAGATTCGGCTAATCTGTCGCTTACACTTTCTTGAACTTCTGGAGGAAAAAATGAAATATATCTATTTACTGTATTTGATGCCGAATTTGTGTGCAAAGTAGAGAATACCAAATGTCATGTTTCCGCCAAACTCAAAACAGCTTCTGCAGTTTCTCTATCGCGGATTTCTCAAACAAAAATTATATTTGGATCCTCACGCATAGATGACCTTAGTGCATTTGCAAATGATCGTGTATCGTGTCAAATTTCTCTTTGAGAAACTATACATTTTTTTGCTTGAAAAATAAATTCAATCGGATCTTCAATTGTGATCAAATTTTCATTTCTGTTTTGATTTATATATTCCAGCATTGCTACGAGTGAAGTTGACTTACCTGATCAAGTTGGACCAGTAACAAGGTAAAGTCATTTTTTTGCAGACAAAACGTTTTTTTTCACGCTTTCAGCGATATCAGAAAACATAAGTTCTTCTAAATTTTTTGCCATTGCATTAATTTTTCTCATCACAATTCATATTCTTCCTGTTTTAAGAAAAGCATTAATCCTATATGGAACTCAGTTTTTTGAAACGTAAGCAAAATCTGCTTCTTTGTCTCACAAAAATTTATCAAATCTTTGTGGATTTCATTGAAAAAGTTGTCTAAGAATTATTTCAATTGATTCGTTGGTTAATTTACCAGCGCCCTCCTCTCTTATAATTTCTCAATTTAATCTATAAGCAATGCTCTCTCCACCAGAAAGATGCAGATCAGAAACATTGGCATTTTTTTCTATTTGAATAAGTATTTCTTCAATATTCATAAATAAGAATAAGAAATTAAAAGCTATAGAAAGCTATAGAAAGCCATAAAGAACGTTGTAGCTTTGAGGCCTTTGAAACTTTGTAGCCTTTGTAGCTTTTTAAGTATATTCCAAATTTTTTATTTTGCAAATTTTTAACTACTTTTTACTGTCCTCCTTTTCTTCAAAACCTGAACGCCTTTTGTTTGGTGTGGAGGGGTGCCCCGCACGTGCTGGGAGGAAGCCTGCCTGCGGTAGGCAGGGAGTTTTTTTTTATTCATCTTGAATAAATAACAAAATTTACTATAAATCAATTTCTAATAAAAATCAATAACAAAAAATCAACTTATGAATATATTAATAATAGACGAGTCTACTAATTTTGATGATTATTATAGAGAAATTGAAAAACAATTCCAAAACAAAAATTTTTTAACAAAAGTTCAAAGATTTTATTCGTTAAAATTAGCAAAACAAAAAATATTTATAGAACAAGAAGAAAAATGTTATACAAACATTCACTTTTTGTACACTAATTTGGTTTTAATGGATATTTGTTATCCAAAATGCCAAGGAAAAAGGTTTATAAATGGGTTTGAATTTTATTTGAAACTAAAAGAAAATTTTAGTGATGTGAAATGCGTATTATTCAAATATAATTCAGTAATTCCATCTTCAATAATGGTTGAAATTTCGAAAAATGGAGATTTCATTTTGCAAAAAAATAAAATATCTATTGAAGATTTCACAAGTATTATTACAAACATATTTCTCTCAAGGAGAAATAACTAAAATTTATAATACAGATGAGAAAGATTTTTCTTTCTCATTTTTTTTAAAAATTTACTTACTTGAATTTATTATAAATAAAATTATCTTACATTAAACAATTTACAAAATTAAAATATACCCCGCAGTTGCGGGACAAGCAAACCCCGCATAAGCGGGACAGGCCTGCCTGCGGTAGGCAGTTACAATCATAGTGAAGATTTACATAATTAATATTTATTGGTTTATTGTATATTTTATTATCTGTTTAGTATAAATGGAAATATTAATTTATGAAGACAGATATTGTTACTATTTTTTCAAACCAGCATCAATGCCAAGCACTTTTGGTAAAGAAAAAAGTTTTTTAGATTATTTAGAAGAAGAAAAAGGCGAAAGGGAAAAGGTGAAAGGGAAAAGTGAAATTATTGCTAATTCCAAATTCCCAGTTCCCATTTCCCAATTCATGCTTCCCGAAACATTAGTTTCTAATGTTGACCAGGTCATATCCAATCAGATTAAAATTTTTTGAAAAGACAAAGAATTCTGATTATTAAATAGACTTGATAATGAAACATCATGACTACTCTACTTTGCAAAAAATTTAGAAATCTTCGACAAATATAGACAATGGCAAAAAGAAGGGAAAATAAAAAAATTTTACATAGCTCAGGTATTTTGAAAATTTAATTACAATAAAATTGAGATAAACTATCCAATTATGCACCATAAATCTAAAGCTGATCGTATGATTTTTATTAAAACGCCAAAAGATTTACTCAAATGAAGAAGTAGACAACACAATGTCAAAACCGATGTCCAATTATTAAATTACAACGAGCATTCCAATATTTCTACTTTACAGATAATGATAACAAAATGAATCAGGCATCAAATCAGAGTTCATTTAAGTAGTTTATGATATCCAATAATTTGAGATTCTATTTATTCAAATAATTTTAAACAAAAATCTGATCAAAATTTACGCTTATGGTCGATTTGACAAAAATTTGACTTTTCAAAGTAAATAATTATAATAAAAAAGTTATTTTATTTATTAAAAATTTACTTAATGAATAAATTGCAAGAACGCTCAATAAATAGTCAATTGGTGGCATTTGAAAAAAATCTTATTAAACAAAAAGATAAAGAAAATGATGAATATGATAAAAACAAAATTATTGCATTTTTGCAAAAACAAAATAAATTAGATTTATGGAATTATTTAGTTCCTAAACATATAAGTGAACAATTTTTATGGGATAAAATAATAAAATTAAAATATGAATTAAAAAAACAACATAAAACAAATAAAGATAAAGATTGAAATAAAATAAAAATCGATGAACTGCTATTCAAAGATTCATATTCTAAAATATTTGTATGCAAAAAAATAAAATATCAAAAACAGCAAAAAATATGTATTCCTTGATTAATGTCTCTTGTATGATGTCTTTTGCAACTAGTGAAAATTAATAAAGAAGAAATAAAAGAAATAATTGAAGAAAAAAGAAAAGAATTAGAAAATAATTTAAAAGAACAATTTGATTATGAACAAAATGCTAGAAAAATATTGGAAAAAGAATTTTGATATGATGTCGTTGATGAGATAGATAAATTAGCAAAAAAAGAAATAAATCCTAATTTTGATTTTTGAAATTGCGTTCAAGTAATTATAAAAAAATTATTTGATCAACATAAACATTTTTTTTCAATGAAAAAAGATGATTTAGAATATTATCTTGAATTATTTTTATGCTCACGTTATGATTTGGATTGAAATATTATAAAATAAAAAAATAGGTTCTTTATAAAAAGAATATATAAATTTTTCAAAAGTCAAATATTATTAAAACAATAGTTATCAAAGATAATATTTCAGTTATGCAAAGTTTATTAAATAATACGTATAGATATAAATACATATATCTATATTTTTTTAACTTAAAAAGTTCACTAATTCTATGAAACAGTGAATTTAATATAAATCTTATTAAAAATCTCTTAAATTTTATAAAAAATACCAAAGTTCACTAATTCTATGAAACAGTGAATTTATAAAAATTATAAAAAAAGACAAAACAAAAACATTAGATCGAAAAAAATATAAAAATTCACTAATTCTATGAAACAGTGAATTTGACATAAAAGAAAAGAAAAACAAAAAAGACAACAAAATAACTTGAAATTAAATTAAAAAAACATAAAAGTTCACTAATTCTATGAAACAGTGAATTTAGCTTAAACGTGAAATTTATAAAACAAGAAAATTTAAATAATGCCAGAATATAAAAAATTCACTAATTCTATGAAACAGTGAATTTCGTAAAAGAGAGAAAATTTAAATTTTTTATCGCTATTATTTTTCATTCAGATTTTTATTTGCAATTATTAATTATTCATTTTTCATTTTTAATCTTTTAATTATTATTCATGCAAGAACAGCATCCATGAACTTATATCATCAATGAGTTAAAAAAAAGAAACTGGACGCAAAAACAATTTGCAAATTTATTATGAAAGAAAATAAGTGAAGTAAATGAGTTAATTAAGGGGAAAAGAAACATTACAGCGACGTGGGACATTTTATTGTGTGCATTGTTCGATACAGAAGAACAGAAGCGATTAAAATTACAAATGAAATATGACTATGTACAAGCAAAGGAGAAAATAGACAGCAAAAAGCTGAAAGAAATAATTCACAGAAAAGGCAAAACTGATCACAACGAGATTTTCAAAAACTTTTAGGAAATAGGAACTGGGAAATTGGAATTAGGAACTGGGAAATTGGAATTAGAAAATTTGAATTAAAAAATATAATTCTCCGATTTTTTTC
>JBBABP010000031.1:0-12844 GCA_041657585.1 Candidatus Absconditabacterales bacterium
AAAATGCTTTTAGACACACGATGAATACAAAAAGAGTGATATAAACAAGTAAACGGTGCCTTCTATGAAAAATTTAAAAAGTTTCAGTTTATACAGATTCCTTGCATCATAGATATTTGAAAAAAAGAAAAAATAAAAAAAAAATATAGGACTGATTCTATAAAATTCGTTAGGAGTTTAAAATCATCTTTGGCAGATTTAATTTTAATGTAGTTTTATTTTTTTTTAATAATTATGTTAACACTAAAAAATCCATCGCCAATGACAATTATTGGTATAAACACATGACATGATTGAGGTTGCTGTCTAATACATAAAGATAAATTGATTGCCATTTCAGAAGAAAGATTAACGAGAAAAAAACATTGTTCATGATATATTTATGCTTTAGAATATGTTTTATCATCATTAAACTTAACTATAAATGATGTAGATAAATTTGTATTTAGTAGTTATCATGAAGATATTCCTAATAATTATGTTTGAAAATTAAAACATTTAAATATAAATACTTCGAAATTTTGATCTATTGATCATCATTTATCTCATGCATATAGTTGATATTATCTTTCTTGATTTGATGAAGCACTAATTATCGTTATAGATTGACTAGGGAATAATAAAGACACAGAGAGTTATTATATTTGAAAATGAAATGATATAGTTAAGATTTGATGAAATAAAAATAATAGATCTATTTATAGATGAATATGAAGGACTTATGAAACTTTTACGAATTTTATTTGACGACCAACGACTGATGCTTGAAAAACGATGTGATTATCTTCTTATGGTGAATATCATTGAGAAAATATTAAATTATTTGATATAGACACTAGTTTTTCGGTTTCAGCAAGATTAGATGGTAAATATGAATTTGCAGCATTAAATTTTTTAAAACAAAATAATTTAGAAACTCTATTTCAGTTAAAATGACAAAAGGAAAAATGCTCTAATGTTGCTTCGTTTATTCAGTACCATCTTGAAAAAGTTATATGTGAACTTATTGATTGATTAGTTAAAAAAACTGGCATAAGAAAATTATGTCTTGTGTGATGAGTAGCTCTCAATTGATTAGTAAATCAGAAATTAATTGATGAATGAATAATTGATGAAATATATATTCCTCCATTCCCTTGTGATACATGACAATGCGTTTGAAATGCAATTGGATGATTAGCAAAAGAATGAATATTTATTAAACAACAATTGAGAAACTCTTATTTGTGAAGAAAATATAGTGATGAAGAAATATTAGATATTTTTAATAAAAAACAAAAAATATTTCCGTTGCCATATGAAATAAAAAAAACCGAATTTTCTATTACTAATTTTGATGAAGTCCAATTTATAGAAAAGGTATCAGAATTAATAGCAAAATGAAAAATAGTATGATGGTTTCAATGATGATCTGAACTTGGCCCTAGAGCATTATGAAACAGAAGTATTTTAGCCAATCCTACTTTAACTTGAATGAAAGATTATATAAATTCAAAGGTAAAACATAGAGAGTCGTTTAGACCTTTTGCCTGAAGTTTGTGTTATGAAGACGCTCAAGAATATTTTTATATAAACAAAGAAAGTCCATTTATGATGTTGATCTATAAAATTAAAGATAAATATTTAGATAAACTACCTTGAATAACTCATATAGATAATACGTGCAGATTGCAAACTGTAAAGGAAGAAGATAATGCAAAATATTATAAATTATTAAAAAGTATAAAAAAACACACATGATTCTCTATTATTTTGAATACATCTTTTAATGATAATAACGAACCTATAGTAGAAACTCCTGTGGAAGCATTAAGACATCTGGCTATTTGAAACATAGATGTACTTGCTTTAGATAATTACATTATAACAAAATCTGATGAAAAAAATTAGCATACATCTACCTTATTTGACGCAAGAGATTGTTATTTTAAAAGATGGTGCACATTCATATTTGAATGATTTTTTATTAAGCAAGAATTATAGTAAAATATTAGTATTAATTGATACTAATTATTTCAATATAAATTGAAAAAAATATTTAGATATATTAAAATCATTTGATTATAATATTATTGAATTGGACCCTATAGATTTTTCCAAGGACATTGATTACCTTTCCTTCGTACTGAAAACGATTCATAATTTGTGATTTACTAGAAATAGTGTTATAGTCTGAATATGATGATGATTTGTTTGAGATTTATGATGATTTCTATCATGAATATATATGAGATGAATTGATTTTATACAAATATGAACAACTCTAATGTCACAAGCCGATGCAATTATATGAAAGATTTGAATAAACGTATTACATAAAAAAAACACAATAGGATTATTTTATTCTCCAGTATTGACAATTGTTGATGTATCTAGTCTATTCACATTAGATAAAAAAGAAGTAAACTTAGCAGTATCAGAAATATTTAAACATGAGTTAGTAAATAAAAAATCAAATATTAATGTATGCTTTGAGCATTTAGTTAAAATTGCTAATTTATCAATAGAATGAATATCTTTGGATAATGTTAATGACCGAATAAATATTATATATAATTCCTTACTAATTAAGAAAGGTTATGTTGAAAATGATCCTTATGATAGAAATTGATATCATAAATCATTATCACTTTGACATACTATTGCAAATGTCATAGAAACCTTGAATACTGGCATGAGACACTGAGAATCTGTTCGGATATGAATATATATTTCTTTGTTGTTCTCTATGTATAAGTATTCTAAAAATGAACATTTGTTTATGAAAATAAGGGAATTTATATATAAAGTTCATAACTTTAACTATAAATACATAGAATTAAGTTTTGTAGAAATTATTAATATCTTAAAAAAAGATAAAATATCTATTAATTGAAACATTTGTTTTGCTATATTGAAAGATATTGGCAAAATTAGTATAATAGATGATTTACCATACAGCATTATAAAAGATGGATTTGAAGATGTTTTTACCATTAAGTAAGGTATATGACTACCTTAATAAAATTAGTGCAATAATAGAAATAGAATTTTATTCTAATTCTATCAATAGTTTTTTTTGATATTGAAAATTCAAAAATAGAAGTATTTTTTTTAAATTAATTGATAAACAAAATTACAATAAATCTATGTCTGTTTATATAAAATATTGAGACAAATTAAATTTATGTAAAATCGTAGAACATATGAAAATTAGCGAGAAATACTATTTAGTTGTATATGAAGATTATAAAATAAGATATAAATGAATTTTTAATTGAATTGAATTTTTAAATAATACATCAATAAATTCGACTATTAAAGTTGCAACATTTAAACGTTTTTATAATAATTTATTTTATTTAACAAAGAACTCTCTAAAATATGAAGCAATAACAAAATATCCAAACAAAGTCTTTTTTGAAGATAGATTTTGAACAAAAAGACTATATAAATACTATGGATTATCATATGCAACTTTATTATATGATGTTAAAGTCCTATTAGGAGATGACAATTTTATTTTAATAAAAAAACTACTATCTTTATCAAAAACTATTATTTGTAAAAAAGAAAAAACTTTTACTAATATGTCCCACTGAGATTTACATGATTTAAATTATTGTTTCTATCCAATTAAAAATAACATATATGATATTTTATTTATAGATATTGATACTATCGGTATAAACCCTTTTCTATCTGACTTTGTATGTTATTATTGGTATCTAATATATCAAGGCGATCATATTATATATAAATATAATAAGGAGTTCTTCTGAAAACAATCACATATAGAAAAATGAAAAAGAAATGAACAAATCAATATATATTTGGAACATTATTTCTATCCTATTATTAATATTATTGGTTGTAAATTTGCCTGGAGAGATGAATTTTTGCGGAGATTTATAATGAGAATTTTATGAGTATACAATATTTTATATTTTGATATTATTGATAGGAAGAAGATATATTTTATACTAATAAATTTATTGAATTGGTATGAAAATGATAAGTCGTCTAATAGATTGCCTTTTAACTCTGCTATATAATATCATATTTGTCCTTTTTTTTAATTTTAAAAAATTATGTATCTTTGATATATTAAAAAACTCTTAAAACAATTTGTTCCAAAAAAAATTCTTGATCTATGAGCAGGAAGATGAGAATCTTCTGAATTATGTGCAAAAATGTGAGCCAATGTAACTGCAATAGATAATTGCTCAAGAGAAAATTGGCAACGAAATAAAAAACTCAATGAATACAAAAACATTACTTTTATTAATTGCAAAATAGAAGAGTTCGTGCCAAAAATTACACAAAATTTTAATATGATTATCTTGCTAAATATTATTGCTTTTTTGGATAAACAAGATTTTTTGAATATATATTTTCCTAAAATTATTCAACATACAAATATTGGTTGAATTATTATTATAAATTTTTTCTTTGATGACGATCCTACAATGCAAAAAATAAATCACTATAAATTTGAAGATTTTGATTTTTTAGAAAATGATTTTGAAATAATAAAAAAATCTGACATATGGAAAGACGATAAACACAAACCATATTGAGTACACAAACATCATATTTGATATCTTATATTAAAGAAAAAATAATTTCAGATTTTAATTCTCCAATATAAAATTACTCTCACCTAACCTCTCTCTAAAATAGAGAGAGGAACATTTTAAGTACCTCTACGGCACAAAGTCCAGCCATTGCGGGAGAGGGACCCGCCCCGCAACTGCGGGGAGTTTTCCAGATTCTTTGTCAGATTTTTACATTAAAAAATAACCTTGAATTTATAATTTAAATCATTAAATTTCATATCGTCAAATAAATATATAATTAAAATTCAGAAAGGAGGTATAAAAATGAACGCATTATTATTTGATGACAGTTCTGTATTAAAAGATTCCATATTTTCTTCGGATTGCAGTGATTGTGATTGTAACTGCAATTGTTCTGGAGACGATTGTGGACAATGCAATTGCGATTGCACTGCAGATTGTACAAATTGCGATTTTTAAAAGCAATCCTCCATTAGTATATCTTTTGGAGGTTTTTTATTAAAATAATATATTATGTTAATATATAAAAATCCACGTTTGATAATCGAGCCTATAGATGCTGAATATTATGCTTGCGTAAATCCATTAATAAAAAATTGAATGAAAATAATTACATCAATTCAAAAAAATATTTTAGATTTATTCGATAAAAATATAGATTTTAACGAACTTTGTAAATTAACCTGATATGAAGAAGAAAAAATTAAAAAATATATAGAAATATTAGCATCTAAAAATATATTAAATACATCTTGAATGTTTGAACACGAAAAACGAAGTAAGAATCCTAAAAGTTTAAATTTACGAATACACACAACAGATAAATGCAATCTTAGGTGTACTTATTGTTATATAAAAACTAAAAAAACATTTGAAGATATGAATGATGATACGATTGATGTTTTGTTGGACAATATAATCGAAACAGTAAAAATCAATTGATTAAAAACAGTCACATTAATGATGTCATGATGAGAACCGACAATATTATTTCAAAAACGAGAAAACAAAATATTACAATTGAAGAAAAATTTAGAATGTGTTGATTGTAAATTAAGAATTTCGTTTTTGACAAATTGAACAATTATTAATGATGATCAGATTGAATATATAAAAAAAAATTGATTTTGACTGGCTATATCATTAGACTGAATTTGAAAATATCATGATAAAAATAGAGTTTATATAAACTGAAAATGAAGTTTTGGACAAGTAAGTGAAAAAATAAATAGGATAATAGAAAAATGATTAAAGCCAAATATAATGACAGTCGTCTCAAATGATAATTTAGATTGACTTGTTGAACTTACAGAATTTCTTATATCAAAAAACTTGCCATTTCGTTACTCATTCGTACAATGAGCTGAAATAGATCAGCAAAAACTTTTGGAAGTTATGCTACAATGTTATGAGATAATAGATAAAGCGATAGAAAATTGATATAAATTTTCACAATTACATAGATTATGTGATCTTAAATTTTTAAATCCATATTTTCAAACTTGTATATGTTGATTTTCATGATGAGCCATTTACCTAGATTGATGAGTCCATTTTTGTCATGTAAAGTTTTGAGAAAAAGAAAATAATTGAAATATACGTGAAAATAAAGACATTCTCAATCTAATATCAAAATGAAAAAATAATTTATCAGATCTTTCAGAAGATTGTAAAAATTGTAATCATGAATATATATGTACTTGATGATGTCCTATAGAACGTAAAGATTGAAAAGATCCTCATTGTGAAATATATAAAGTATTAATACCAAAAGTTTATCAGTTAATGTGAAAAGAAAGACTATTAAAAATTTTATCCAGTAATGGACAATAAATTATGTATACATTAACTCTTATATTAAATATAAAAAAAGATGCACGAAATCGACGGAATGCGTGTAACAAAATTTCCCATTGAGTAAATCGAAGAGAAAAAATTGATAAAGAAATCGCAGATAAAATTACTAATAAGACAGAAGAAGAAGCTTATAATTTTTTGATACCTTATCTAGAAAACTTATATAAAAATAATGAAGTAAATATTAACAATACAATAAAATTTTGACAAGAAACAATAAATAAAAACATAAATAATGCATGCAAAAAACTAGAAGAAATCACAAACACAAAAATATATAGACAAGATTTTGTTTGATATATAACGACATTCCCACGCTGACCATATAACAAAGAAAATTGATACATACGACTATATTACAATCGATCAATAAAATATTATATTTGATTTTTTTTGCACGAATTATTGCATTTTCAATTTATACATTATTTCAGCAATCATCCATCAATTATTGTTTTAAATAATGATCAGTTTGAATTTCTAAAAGAATCACTGACATTTATTCTTAATTATGAGTTTAAGGAATTTTTGTGAAAGGAAGATATGTGATATGCTATACATCAAGAGCTAAGAAAAAAACTTGCATTATATCGAGAAGCTAATAAAAATTTTGAAGAATTAATTATTTATTGAGCAAATATATTAAAGAAAAAATAATTTCAGATTTTTATTCTCCAATATAAAATTACTCTCACCTAACCTCTCTCTAAAATAGAGAGAGGAACATTTTAAGTACCTCTACGGCACAAAGTCCCGCCATTGCGGGAGAGGGACCTGCCACGCAACTGCGGGGTTTCTCAGATTTTTTTTCAGATTTTTAGTCCCTCTATTTTAGAGGGATTTAGGGAGTAAACTCGACTTGACATCGTCATTATTTTAATTACACAAAAAGGACAAATTAATAAAATTATAAACAAATATTAACAAAATTTTAATTTATATGAAAAAATCTAAGTACTTACAAACAATCGGAGATGATAATAATGCTTTGTTATTTCACTCTCTTAAAGGAAATCTTTTTCTTTTAAACAAAGAATATTTACAAACATTAAATTCTTTTAGCAAAGCAAGAGAGCTTTCTGAAGAGGAAGAAAAATCATTAATTATTTCTGAACTTATTGCGGCGGCATATCTTGTTAATGAGCAATTCGATGAAAGAAAATCTATAGTTGAAAAAAATCAACAGTGGATGAATGATTTTGAAACTGAAGAAAAAATCAGATTACTTGATCTGATGGTATCTGAAAGTTGTAATTTTGGATGCAAACATTGTTTACATTCACGATCAACAATGCTTACAGATTCTCATGGCAAAAAAAGATTTATGGATTTCGAAACTGCAAAAAAAGCGATAGACATTTATTATCAAATCATCAACAAATTGCCAAAAAAAATTTCAGGCAATATTCATTTTGGTTCAGCCGAACCTTTATTAAACTGGAAAGTTGTAAAAGAAGCATGTCTTTATGCAAAAAAATTGGACAATAATTGTTTATTAAGCATAAATACAAATTTAACATTATTGACAAAAGAACAAGCAATATTTTTTAAAGATCATAATGTTTATGTGTCTACTTCTTTGGATGGTCCAAAAAATGGTAATGACAAAATTCGCACATACAAAAATCTTAAGGGAACATTTAACGATATTCTCAAAAATATTTTTTTGCTTCAAAACGTCGGTCATCCAATAGATGGATTTAGCGTCACCATCAATGATCTTAATTTTGACTCAATCAATGAAGATTTCGTTAATTGGGCCACAGAAAAAAAATTCAAGGCAATAGGAACAGACATAGATTTAATCAACGAAGATAATTGCACAAAACCAATACAAACTTACGTTGATAAATTAATAGATATTCGTATTGCTTGCGAAAAATGTGGAATAGAGAATTTTGGTTCATGGACAACTGTTTATGAAAATTTAATTAACCCACCAGAAGACGGCATGCCAACATTTTGTAAAGCAATCAAAGGAAGAAACGTAGCCATCAATCCAGAAGGAAAAGTATTTTTGTGTGGACATACTACTACAGCAATCAATAATTCATTTACTACAGATATATTCAAAAAAAATAGCACATTTTATAATGTAGTAAAAAACAGATTGCCTGGCAATGATCCATTTTGCTTAGCTTGTCCGATAGAAGGAGTTTGTTCAGGCCAATGTCACATCACAAGAGAAGTTACAACAAATTTACAAAGTAACAAAACAAAAACATTGTGTGATTTTTATAAGACAGTGACACAACAACTTCTAGAACGCAAATTAAAAAAAGAATTACTTGAAATTATATAAATAAGTATTAATTTAAAATTCAGAAAGGAGGTATAATTATGCACAAAGTGAAATCTGAAATCAGAATCAGTATGACTGGAAAAAGAACTGAATGTAAATAATTGCAGGTTATCATTTAATTTATCAGAGGGAGTTTGCTCCCTCTTTTTTTTATAAAATAAAAATATATACCAGCCAAAAACAATAATAATATTCACGAAAGAGCTATTCACTGTTGCAAACTGATAATTCACAACAAGACACCAGCAATAGGTCATCAAATAATAGACGCCAATGATTCTATCATAGATTTTATAGAAAAAGTTGTTGCTCTAATTTTAGATGGAACGTGTTCGTGCATCAATGCCTCTTCCAATGGAAGATATACTTCTTCAATAAGATTTCCCAAAACAAATACTGCGATAATTACCAAAGGGATACTGATAATTCATATCAAAATAAATAATATTGATAATCATACAATGCTCCATGCAAGTATTTTTTCCTTTTTATGAAACTTCAATATTTTACCAACAACAAAAGGTATCATTAGTGATATAATGGCTATAAATGAAAATATATATCAGATATTTACATTGCTTATTCATATAGATTTGATATAAGGAGTCCAAGCAAGACCTCATATTTCATCTACAAATCGATAAAGAAAAACTCAAGCCAATAATAATAAAATCGAAGAATTTTTCCAAATATATCCAAACGTATTTTTCGCATGAGAAAATAATTTTTTTGCTGTTAAAAAATTAAATTCTGATTCATCTTCTTCATTATCAATTTCTTTATGAATTTTTGATTCTTTTATTTTAAATAAAAACAAAGTTGCAACAAAAACTCAACCAGCCACAACCATTCGTAAAGATGACATATTAAAATAATAAACAATCCATCATCACAGTATAGGAGCCAAGACCATTCATATATTTCTAATCATTCTTTCTTTTAGAAAAAATCAATTTAACAACGATTGATCTTTTTCTTTTATATAATCAACAACCAATGCCCTATCCGCTCAACTAAAAAATGTTTGAAAAAAAGCATCCAATCAAAATGCCAAAGCTATAATTCGTGGATCTCTAGTAAATGGCAAAATTGCCAAACACAAAACCTTTCAAAAATATCAAATCATTACACTGATTTTTCTTCAATATTTATCTGCAATTACTCAAGTTGGCAATTCAAATATAAATCACACAACACTTCTCAAACTAGTTATCAATGCTACTTGAGCCAAAGACATTCCTATACTCAAAAAGTATAGTACATAAAAAGGAAGTATAACCTTAGTCAAACTTATCACCAAAGTATTCGCATAAAATGGTCGCAATAATTTTATTTCTTTTATTTTAAACATTATATTATATTAAAGACAAAACAAAATATAAATAAACACAGACTATCTATTAAGATAGATATACAAAAACACAAATAAATCAATTCCATCTCGACTTGACATCATCATCATTTTCATTATAACAAATAAACAATTAACAAAAATTATTAACAAAATCTAAATTTATTTTATATGAAAAAATTATTTTTAATCGTTCTGATTACTATATTGATAGTAGTCATATCAAAATTTGTATTTGCTCAAACTCCACAAGCCTTTAAATATCAGGCGGTGGCAAGAGACAATGCAGGGAAAATTCTAAACGCTCAGACCATTTCGGTCAGAGCATCAATAATTAGAACTTCTATAAGCGGAACTTCTGCTTACACTGAAACTCATTCTGTCACAACCAACCAATTTGGGATGTTTAGTCTCAATATTGGCGAGGGAGTAGTTATTTCAGGTGATTTTGCAACTATTGGTTGGGGAAACGACAAATATTTCCTCAAGATACAGTTGAAGTTACCGACAAGTGACGATTACCTCTTAATGGGGACGACTCAATTGCTTTCTGTTCCTTACGCACTCCATTCTGCAAGCTCTGAAAGTCTGATCTTAACAGACGCTAAGGGGAAAAAGTGGGGTGTAGTTGTTGATTCCACAGGCAAACTGACAACAGAATGTTTGCCAAAAGTCACTACTGCCAACGCAGGAAATGATCAATTGGAAATTGACGGATTAACAGCAACTCTTGAGGGGAATGCGCCTGGATTAGGAACAATTGTAAATGGCACAGGCGAAACTGGTGTATGGACTATCATTACGGGAACGGGCGGAGTAATTACTACTCCTACCAATCCAACATCAACCTTCACAGGCAAAGCAGGACGAACTTACAAATTACTCTGGACGCTGACGAATGACTGCGGAAGCAGTTCCGACTACGTCACTATCAGCTTCAAGGGCAATATGGTCTTTGTCCAGGGCGGAACTTTTATGATGGGAGATGACAATGGAACCAAATGGGAAAAACCAGCTCACTTAGTGACTTTAAGTAGTTATTGGATAAGTAAGTTTGAATTAACTCAAGCTGAATATGTAGATGTCATAGGAACAAATCCAAGTGCATTTAAGAACGACAACAATCCTGTTGAAACAGTAAGTTGGTGGGATGCTGTGAAGTATTGTAACAAAAGAAGTATGATAGAAGGACTTACAGTTTGTTATTCTTATAACAACGACACTATGCCTGACAACTGGATTGATAGTCCGATGGATGATTCCAAAATAGTTTGTAATTGGTCAGCCAAAGGTTATCGTCTGCCAACTGAAGCAGAATGGGAATTTGCTGCCAAAGGAGGTGTAAAAAGCATTGGCTATATTAATCACAATTATTACACTTACAGTGGTAGTAATAATCCTTTAGAAGTGGCGTGGTTCACTGACGATACTGACAAACCAAAAACATCAACAACTGTGGTTGGTACATTGAAAGCCAATGAACTTGGATTGTATGATATGAGTGGTAATGTATACGAATTATGTTGGGATTGGTGGTCAGATACCTATATTTCAAATAATCCAGTATCCAACCCTACAGGTCCTTTAACTGGAACATTACGTGATATGCGAGGCGATTCTTTTGCTCAATCTGATTTGAATAAATTAAGATTAACGTATCGTCTTAGAACTTCTTCAGCAAGTCGTGTTTCAAATATGGGATTTCGTATTAGCAAAACCAATTAACAATTTTCGTTTTCTACT
Organism: Candidatus Absconditabacterales bacterium; assembly: GCA_041657585.1. GTDB lineage: Bacteria > Patescibacteriota > Gracilibacteria > Absconditabacterales > Absconditicoccaceae > JBBABP01. The sequence goes on from JBBABP010000031.1 coordinate 11,813, forward strand.
TTATAATATAACTTCTTTGGTTTTTTACCACGGAAGTTTTTTTTTATTTTTACATTACTATTTTTCTGTGTTAATTTCTTTTTTATCTATCTGTGACAATCTGTGGTCATCTTTTTTTTCTCTCCTTTTTTTTCTTTTTTTTCAAGTCTTTCAAAACTTTCTACACTTTTATCACATTACATAATTTATTTTTCTTTTGTCAACTCAAAATAAAGGGAATATTCACTTTTTTTGTAAAAAATTTCATTCTAAGTATAATTATAGTAATTTTGCTTTTACACGTTTCACTACACAAATGGGAAAGACAAGAAAATATTTTGTTAATCATCTTACAAAACATCACAAAAAATATCTGTTGTGATCAATCATTTCTTGATTGTTAGCTTTTGTAATTACATGATTTTCAATTTTTAATTCTAATCATCAAGTTTCTGCTTTTGATTGAACTTGGGATAATAATAATTTTATCACATGATATTTTTGGGAACATGTCCAAAATGATAACGATATTATGGTTGCTCTTTTTTGAGCCGCATCAGATGATTGGACGGCATATACAACTGGTTGGTGAAATCATTGATGTAATGTTAATAATAATCTTGACCTCAATGTCGTTTATCTAACGCCAACCGACACCATCCCCACCACCCTCGCAGCCAACACCATCTACGTTCTAAATTCCTGAGCATATACCATCACCGAGCGCATAGTGCCTCAATTAAACTGAGATAATGGAATCTCACTTTGTACTGCCATTATTTGAAGTTGAGATGTGACGATATATTCTGAAAATTCTGAGTGATTTTCATCTTGAATGTTTACATTATTTAGACACCAATATTTTATAATGGATAATCTAAAACTTGATTGAATATCTAATAATACTGACGATAGCGGTATATGATGGGACAATTTTTATAGTTATGCTCCAGCTCCAAAATATAATACATTCAATAATTTAGAATTAAGAAATTTCAGAAATTGAATAGATACTTACAAATTCAGACTCAACAAATTCAATAATATCAGAGC
>JBBABP010000032.1:0-8064 GCA_041657585.1 Candidatus Absconditabacterales bacterium
AGACGAAAGTTTGGGTAGCAAACGGGATTAGATACCCCGGTAGTCCAAACCTTAAATTATGCTTGCTAGGTGTTTAGATCCTTCGGGATCTGAGTGCCGTAATCTAACGAGTTAAGCAAGCCGCCTGGGTAGTATATTCGCAAGAATGAAACTCAAAGGGATAGGCGGGGGAACACACAAGCAGTGGATTGTCTAGATTAATTGGATACTAAGCCAAGAATCTTACCTAGATTTGACATGCATCGTGTCCTCTAAGAAATTAGAATAACGCATAGCAATATGCGTGCTTTGCACAGGTGGTGCATGGTCGTCGTCAGCTCGTGCCGCAAGGTGTCTAGTTAAGTCTAGGAACGAGCGCAACCCTCAATCCGTGTTAGTATGTCACGGGTGACTGCCTCGGTAACGAGGAGGAAGGAGAGGATGACGTCAGATCCTCATGCCCCTTATATCTAGGGCCTCATAGACAATACAATGGGTAGTTACAATGAGAAGCAATACCGTGAGGTGGAGCAAATCTTCAAAACTACCCCTAGTTCGGATTGTAGTCTGGAATTCGACTACATGAAGTTGGAATTGCTAGTAATGGCGAATCAGCTATGTCGCCGTGAATATGTCCCTGTTCCTTGCACTCACCGCCCGTCAAACCATGGGAGTTGAAGCTCTTTGAAGACTCACTTTGTGGGTTAAGGAGAGAGTCGATGACTGGGGTTAAGTCGTAACAAGGCATCCCTACCGGAAGGTGGGGATAGACCACCATCCTAAAATTTTTTGAAAAAAGCAATAAAAACAATTTCCATTGCTTTATCTCCTTCTGATATTATTGAAATAAAAAAAATCTGAATTTGCTTTCAGGTTTTTTTTGTTGTTTGAAATTTGGGTGTTGGGTAACGTCTGAGCTTGGTATGATGTATATACAATGTAATAGAAAATAGTCTTAGATTATGTAATTTTACACACATCCAATTTCTGCCACCAGTGGTTGCAGTTTTGTGTTTGATGTTTTTTCTGCTTTCTTATCTTAAGTGTTAAAATCGTATTAGAAGATGATGATTTTAATATTAAAATCCTAAAAAACAAATAGCATAAATAAACCATATTTGTTTTTTCAAGAAAATATTTGTATAAATTTAAATAGCTAAAAAAAATCTGAATTAATCACATAGGAATTTCAGGTTTTTTTTGTTGTTGAGGAAAATTTAGCACTGTGTAATAGCTGAAATGGCGTAATTTTTACTTAAGCAAATGTCGCGGAAGCTTCTTGTAAAATATTTAAAGAAAATATTCTACCTATAAACGCTGGAATTGACTGTTCATGTCCAAATATTTATCCTCCCGTCTGATTGATAATCAATGAGAATATATCATCAGATTTTTGTTTCTTTTGAAAAATTTTGATCGAAAAGAAAATTTCATAAGCTATAAATTATTGGTTTGCCTTTGTATATTTCGATGTCTTGGATGACGTGAGGATGATGTCATATAATCACGTCGGCTCAACAATCTATGAGATTTTTTCAAAGATTTTCTTGGATGGCATTGTGTTTGTTTTGATATTCAATTCATCGATGGACAGAAACAAAATTGATATATCAATCAGATTTATATTTTTTTAATATTTTACAATAAGTTTCTAATCAAATATTATTGCCTATAAAATTATAACCGTGTCGTGCATATTTTAAATTACGGATTTTGCCAGTGAAAATATTATTTTCTTCGGTGGTTCATTTTCCTTTTATATATCAAAAATAATTTATCTGATTGGCTTGTAGTTGTTTTTTTGTTTCGACGAACGCATCTTTACCTCAGTTTAGACTGTGATTGTTTGTCAAATTAGCGAGGTTGAATCAAATTGTGTTGAGGTATGGTAAAATCTTGTCGCTTGAGCAAAAATTGATTAATCATGAAAGAGGTTTGCATATTTTGAGATCACTGACTACTGGAGTTTCCAAATTTAATCAAACGAAATCAATTCAAAAAAGTTTTTTGTGAATATTATTTTTGGAACTTAACTGGACATCGTTTTGTTGATAAAAGTTTTGGAAATATTTTTTGATTTTATTATCTGTGTTTAAAAAAAACTTTACTCCTCTATCAAAAATTAAATCTCCGAAAAAAGCTATAGTTATTCAGTTTTCTTTAGTTTTAAATTTATCGTAAAAAATAAATTGTCTTGATGTATTTCAAGTTCATAATTCTTTTCAAATTATTTCACTACTTGAATCTCTGTCTATAAGATTGGGATTCTGATTATTTTTTTTGGCTAATTTATTTATCAAATATAGACAGCTTTGACAATCCACTTCAATTTTTTTGTAATCATTTATATTCAAAGAATTATTCAAAGTGTAGAAAGTTTTTTTGTCGTGCAAAGAAGCGAAATCGTCTTGGACATAATGAGAAAAATCTACAGATCAAATAAACAAAGTAGTTCAGCCGAAATTATAGTTATTTAAAAATTTTATAAGTTTGTCGATATTTGAAAATTTACTTCAATCCAAAACTATTGGATATATTTTTGCCTTAGGAAAATATTTATTTATGAATTTGAAATGATTTCACAATCAGTGTTCTTGTGTGGTTAAAACATCTCATTGATTGGCAAATAAATTATTAAAATCTGAATAAGTATTTTTATTTTTGTTACATTCAGTGAAAATTTTTCATATCAACGATTTTATTTTTACACAATTTCATTTGAAACAAAGATTATTATTTTCACAGGTTGTTTGTATATTTCACTTTCAAAGATTGAAGTGATTTGGAGAAATTAGAACTATATTTACTGGTCAGATTTTTGATATATTTTTTTTAAGATAACTATAAAAATTATCTATTGTGTTTGGTTTAATATCAAAATGTGGGATGATAGCAAAATATTTTGGATGTGGGAAAATATTCGTTATGGGAAAAACTACTTTAACTAAAGCAAATAGAATTAGGAAAAAGGTGAGAAATGTTATGGTTTGAATTTTTTTTGACGCTTCGCTTGGACATACTTTTTTTATTGTAATTTTTCCAGCAATTCACTTTAGGATTGTAAAAATAAAATGATTCGTTTTATGTTTTTTTTTGTGATTATTTCGTTTCATCGATAATTCACTTTAATGGCAAAGATAAAATATCGTTAACTGTTTTTGAAGATAAGCTGTCATAACTATTTTGTCGATCTTGATCTGTAAATCTTCAAGCTGTTTCGCCTTTAATTGGTTCTCCGTAAAATTCATAATTACTAAACATTGGTCAAACTACTACTCTTGATCAGTTGATGTCGTTAATCATAACTGCCAATAAATATGGCCTTCAATTTGCTACGTATAATGGACCATATCTTCAAGATGTGAAAATATCTGCAATCAAAGATCATCTAGTTTCTTTTTGTTGTGGTTGTCAGATTAATTTTTGTGGAGTTGATATCAAATAAAGATCATTGTAATATAATCTTAATTTTTCAAAATCTTGATCTGATATTTTTTCATTGTTTAATTGTTGAGTTGCTATGTTTTTTGTAAATTTTAAGAAATCTTCAAATGCTTTGTAATTATTATCATCAAAAAATTTATTTGTTTCTTGTGTCAAAGAAATTAATTCGTCTATTAATTCAATATTTGGCTCAACATATCATTTTGGAACTGGCAATGTTGGCGGGTCAACTCGAATGCTACAATCTCATCATCAACCGCCTCACATTTCTGCGTAAGCTTGTTTGACATACAACAAAGTGTCATGTTTTAGCTCAGTATAACTTCATAAAAATGTATTTAAAAATTTGTTTAGATATAATTCATCTTGCATAAAATATGGCTCATTTTTGTCTGTTCTAAGAAATAATGTTGATAAAGAATCTAATCGTTTGTGATAAACTGAATTTGTAAAATTAAATTTAGCTACTGTCTCTTTGCTTTCATTTTTTACTCTGTCGTATCAGTCAATTTGTTTTTGCGTTATTGAGTATTCTTTTTTATTTTTTTCCAATCGCAATTTTGCAAATTTTGTAGTAACTGGAAGATTTAATAAATTATCTGCAATCATTAATGGACTTTCAACTCGTGGTTTATATTCAAATTCTTTTTCCGCTTCTCCAGCAGTAAATTGATCAAACAATCGTGAATCAATTGTGAATTTTTCTCAGAAAAAAACAAATCAAGCAGTTTCATCTTTTGCTTTAGCTTCTGTTGTTCATCAAATTGTTGGTATTTCATAAGATGTAGAAATAATTTTTTGTGGTCTTAGTGTAAATAATTTGTCTTGTTCTGTTCAAGAAAATCAATTAATAATATCTCAATCTGATTTCCAATTTTGGTCAGAAATAAATTTTTTCATATCGTAAATATTTACATCATCATCCTCTCAGATTAATTTTTTTATAAAACCATAAAATGAGTTAAAGTTTGTTAGTTCTTGATTTTTTATATTGTTTATCATTATCAGTCCAGCTTTTGATATATTGCTGTCTTTAAAATATAATTTTTCTCTCATAAATCGTTTCATTGCCATGAAATATGTTTTTAGAAAGCTATCGTTTGTGTAATGTGACCTTGGCTTAAATTGTGTGTAATCTTGCTTGATTTCAAAACTTGAACTTCAAAATTCTTTAGAAAAAGCCGTCAATAAAACATCGGGCGAATTTGCATTATTTGCCTTAAAAATTTCTTGCAAACTTTCTTTGATGGCTTGAAGATATTTAGTTGGTAGCTGTGATTTTATATCATCTAATCTATCAAAAACTAATTTTTGTATTTGTTCGTCAGACAAATCTTCTTGTAAATTACCATAATTTTGATCATTTTTTCATCAATTTATTTCATCAATTATTTGATTTTGCGGTAGTAACAAAGAATATGGCACTGCTCGATATGCTATCAAAAATTCGTAATATGATTTAATTTCTGTATTGGTTTCATTTGCGTAAAGATTTGAAAACTTATTAAACATATTTTGTGTGAAACTTACAAACAATTGTCTTCATGTCGTTTCTTCAAAATATTTTAGAGAATTATCAAATAATTTGTGATAAATGTGTAGCAACAAATCGCTGGTAATGAAAATTGTGTTGTATGGGTATCTTCTATATTCTATTCATTCTCATCAGATTTTTTCATAATTATTTATTCGTTCTTCTGTAAATCCCATTGAAGGATATGATCAGTCTCATTCGTAAGTGATATTATTTATTATTCATGACAAAAATCTTGAATTAGGCCTCAATGCTAACCGTCAATGATTTTGTAAAAAGTTTTCTTGCTGTTTAGAAAATTTTAATCAAAGTCAGGATCAAATATATTTTGATGTAAGCGTGAATTTCGCTCATTCTTTTAGTGTTAGACTTGAAAATGGAATTATTTTGAGGACCTGTTTATTATCACTATTTATAAACTCAAAACCCGTTAATCAAGAATCGAGACAATTTTTTATGCTTTCTGGGCTTTGTCGTTGCAAATCTTCTTTGGTCATAATTATTTCTTTTGTCCGTTTTTCGTTATATCAATTTATAATGCTTTCCCAATTATTCATTGAAGAAAGATTCGGTTTGTCCATTTTCCATGTATAAAAATATTTTTGTGTTTTAGCTGTTTGAGAAAATGTGATTGATGGCAATGTTAATGTAAAATCTTCCATTTCAGGTCAGCTTAAATTATATATTTCTCATGTATCTAAACCTTTAGTATAAATAAAATTATTGATTCTTTCTTTTATATTGCAACCACACAAAAAACATAAACAAAAAAATCAGAAAATAAGTAGAAAGTGTTTTTTCATTAATGTTTTGTTTTAATATATTAAAAATACAATTTATATGATATATATTTTTTGATGGCTTTCAATAAAAAGATATTAAATATAGCTGATTGAACTTAATTTTTTACATACTTAATTATATTTGAATTTTCATAAGAAATTGTTATAATGAAAGTCAAAGTTATTTTTTAAACATAAAAAATTAAATTATGCGTACTGTGTTAATAATTTTGATGATTTTAGCAGGATTGATATTGATTGGAAGCGTTTTGTTGATGTCTCCAAAGTGATGATTGGGACTTGGAATATGATGAATGTCTGGCGGTTGAGAATATGGAAGTAAAAAATCATTAGAATGAAAATTAAAAAATTTTGCTATAGTATCATCAATAATTTTCGTTTTGCTTTGTGTAGCTTTACCTTATGTATCACGTGGTTAAACCATGTTTAGAAACATCAAAAAAATTAAAAGCACTTTAAGATATATTTTGTTTATATCTTTGATTTGCTGGATTTTTGTAAGTATATATATAGGTTATCAATATATATGGCATTCTGGTAATACAGTAAATCAAAAGTGATGAACTTTTGTAGAATGAATATTTCAAACAACGTCTTTTTTGCCATATTTGAGTAATGATTATCAAAGCAAATTTTATCAATGATTTTTGTTTGATAGTTGCAAAAAATATGATTTTACTGATGATAAATATTATGATTCTTTGTGTTTTATAAGCACAGAAGATAATCAAACATATTTTATTCAGCTTTGAAAATGATTTATTCGGTCGGATTGAACCCCTGTGAGTATAGATGATGTGTTTTTTACTTATAGTGATGTGGTCCAAAATAATAAACGAAATATTCCTGAGCTTAATGTTTATAAAAATTTGAAAATAATAAGAGAAACTGAAGATCAAATTAAAATTACTTTTTCTACAAATTCAAAAGATAATAAATTGTTTTTTACAAACTATATATTACCAAAACATATATTAGAAAATTATGATATTTCTCAATATAAACAAAAATTTTCAAAACAACCAGTTTATACTAGATGTGCCAATATTCTTTCACAATCAACAGATCCTAATAGTCTGATTTTTAATTTATTTAATTGTGACAATTCTAGTCTTAATTTTTATCAAATAAAAACTTTATGATCTTTTGTTGATTTCAAAAATACTGTTCGAAATTGAAATAATTCAATAGTTGATGCTTATATAGATGAAAATCAATTAAAATGATATATTACAAAGCCAATACTTACAAATAAAATTATTACATTATTTTTCAATACTCAATCAACAAAATTGCCAGTTAGAACAAGAAGAGTTTTGTGATGATTGATAAAGCATAATTGTTATACTTGTGATTATCAGTCGGTTTTTGTGAAAAATAATGATGGATTATTTGATGCTTTTCAATCAACTTGAGCTAATGCAAAAGATTTTTTGAATCGTAGTTATTCTGAAGATACAGTAATATCAAAAGAAGATCTTGCAGATATAAATGTAAAAACATTGCCATTATCTATAAATGTAAAATGAGAAAATCAAAAATTTGTATTCTTTGTAGAAACAGGCAATAATTGGAATATAGATATTAATTTTGATAAATGATATGATAGAATTTCAATTGAAAGTAAATGAAATAGTTTTTCTCCACAAAATTATAATAAAAAAATTCCCAAAATTCAATATTCAATTTCAACTAAATTAAAAAATTTTAGCACATGACTAAATAAATATATTATATATTGATATCAAAAAAAAGATAAAAAAACAATAGCATCAATAGATCTTTATAATTTTTTACCTCAACTTTTTTCTTGAGAATTGCAAAATGAAATTCCAAAAAACAAAATAAAAATTTTATATTATAATGATTTTTTGTATAATTTCGTTATTCAACAATTAAAATCAATATTTGCATCGTTTCAAATTAATGATTATTTTGATTTTATTCAAGTTAATAATCTTGAAGATTTGCAAACTAAACTTTCGAATTGAGATTATGATATATTTTTGACTACAATAGATATGTGACTCAAAAAAGATATGACAAACTTATTTAATACTGACCAATCGGCAATCAATCCGTCAAAATATCAAAATCAAAAAATGGTATCTTTTTTGCAACAATATATAAATTCTGATAACAAATCAAAATATTTATTTTCTGTCAACGATATTTATGCTAAGAATATGCCATTTGTTATTTTGTGAAATGTCATAAATAAATTAAATATTAAACCAAAAATAGCTGAACTTGCTTTTTGAACTTCAGATATCCAACTTTATGAATATAATCGAAGAGAAAAAA
>JBBABP010000032.1:8074-12462 GCA_041657585.1 Candidatus Absconditabacterales bacterium
ATTCACATAGATGGAAAAAGAGTTTGGGATTTTAAAAACTTTTCAAAATTTATACATGATAATATATATTAAATAAATTAAAAGATTAAAAAATTAAAACCCACCAAATAAAGAGGCGGGCAGGGATTAAAAAATTAAAACCCACCAAATAAAGAGGCGCGCAGGGATTAAAAAATTAAAACTTAATAAGAAAGAAAATTTAAAATTTAAAAAAAATTTATGTCTATTATTGAAATAATTCAGCTTGCAATAATATTAGCCATATCAATATGAATGCATGAATATGCTCATGCCTATGTTTCTTATCGTCTATGAGATCCAACTCCAAAACTACAAGGCAGACTTACTCCAAATCCACTTAAACATATAGATCCGATTTGATTTTTGATGATTTTTTTGATACATTTTGGCCGATGAAAGCCAGTTCAAATAAATCCAATGTATTACAAAAATCCTCGCAAATGAGAACTTATAGTTGCATTGGCGTGACCAGCTATGAATTTGGTTTTGGCTATTATTGGCGTTGTAATAATAATGATTTATTCGAGAATAATCTGACTTTCAATTAACGGTATTTTTATGAATAACATAGATATTGTAAATTGATTCCGGATTAATTTTTCAATCATAAACATAGCTTTAGCTATTTTTAATCTCCTACCAATTCCTCCTTTAGATTGATTTAGACTTATTAAAATGTTTTGGCGAAAGTTGTGAGAAATGATAGAAAAATATACACTTTATATTTCAATTTTTTTCCTTATTTTCATTCTATGACCATGAAGCTGAATTGTTTGATCTTTTCTTTCATGAGTTAGTACATTTATTTTCAATTTATTTTTTCAATTTATTTGATTGATATTTTATTAACGAATAAACGGGGAATTAGGAAATAGGAATTAGAAATTTGGAATTAGAAATTTGGAATTGGGATTATTCATTATTAATTTTTAATTATTAATTATTTGTTTTTATGTTAGATAAATTAAAATCTATAGAGAAAAAATATCTTGATCTTAGAGAGCAGATGATGGATTCATCAATTACTTCTGATATGCAAAAATCTATACAAATAAGCAAAGAACTTTCTTCTTTGCAAGTTATTTATGATTTAATTCAAGAGTACAAAAAATATTATCAACAATTAAATGAATCTAAAGATATCATCAAAAATGAATCAGATTCTGAAATAATTGAAATGGCAAAAGAAGAAATTAAAGAAGCTGAACTTAAATTGCAAGATATAGATCAAAAAATAAAGATAGCCCTTCTTCCTACTGATCCTAATGATGAAAAAAATATTTATTTGGAAATTAGGCCGGCTGCTTGATGAGATGAGGCATGACTTTTTGGAACAGAACTTTTGAAAATGTATTTAGCTTATGCTCAAAAAAAATGACGAAAACCTGAAATAGTAGAACAACAAATGACAGATATTGGGGGCGTGAAATTTGTGATGGTGGAAATTTCATGAAAAAATGTTTATTCGCTTATGAAATTTGAAAGTTGAGTTCATAGAGTTCAAAGAATACCAGAAACAGAATCAAATGGTAGAGTGCATACTTCGACAGTTACTGTCGCAATTATGCCAGAAGTTGATGATGTAAATATTCAGATTGACCCAAAAGATATTCAAATGGATACCTATGCTGCATCTTCTGCATGATGACAAAATGCAAATAAAAAACCAACTTGAATAATTGTAGATATTTGAGATTCCAAATCTCAATTAAAAAACAAAGAAAAGGCATTCGGTGTATTGAAAGCTAAACTTTATCAATTAGAAATGGACAAACAACAAAAGGAACAAAAAGATTTAAGATTAAATCAGGTTTGAAGTTGAGATAGATCAGAAAAAATTAGGACATATAATATTCCTCAAGATAGAATTACAGATCATCGCATTCATGTTTCTTGGCCAAACTTACCTAATATCTTGGCGTGAAATTTGGATGAGATTATGGATAAAATGGTTTTGGAAAATCAAACAAAATTACTTGAAGTGTCGATGGAAAAAAATTAGTAATTGGTAATTGGAGTATTAGAATATTTGTTATTAATTACGAATTACAAATTACGAATTACGAATTACGAATTACAAATTGCGTTTTTAATTATTCAGTCTAATTTTATAATTTCATCATCGTCAGCTTTTTTGTTTCGATGTTCTTTTTGACATTGAGTACATTTAAACAATATTTTAAATTTATTATTTCTGATTTCATAGCTTATTGGGAACATTTTTCATTTACAATTAGATTTTCTATCTCCAGGAATATTTAAATCTACGTGTAAAGATGTAAAACAATGTGGACAATGATTCCTACAGGTTTTTGTTGTTGCTGGAATTTCTTTTTTACAATTGATACAGATAAATCATTCGTTTATTTTTTTCATGGAAGAAAAAAAAGTTACAAAGGCCACAGAGGCTACAAAGGCCACAGAGGCTACAAGGTTTCTAAAGACTTAAAGACTATCGACTAAAGACTATCGACTAAAGACCATAGACTAAAGACCATAGACTAAAGACCAAAGACTATTTTAGGAACCAAATGGCCGTAAATAATTTTTATTTTATCTCCAAACTATAAGATGGATGACTCCATATAATCATAAGACTATATTTTTTGGCCCCCAGAAGTGAATTGAGAAAAAAACATGTTAAAACTATTTACCAACCATTTAGTTCAGTTTTTAGCTTAGATTTGTTGACTAAATTTTCAATAGCAAAACTCCTTTTTTTTTATGACAAAATCATTAATGTTAAAATGAAATAATTTTACTTTTTAAAAAGTAGACTATGGTAAAAATAGCTGATGATTTTATTTGATGATCACAAGAAATTGGTCCATTTAAAGATACAAATGTAGATGAAGAAATTCAAGAATGACTTGAAGATATAGCTGATACATCAAATAAGAAATTTAATTATCAGAGAAAAGAAAAAGAAGCGTTGATTGAAACAATGGAAATATAAATAGAAATTAAAAATGAAAAATGCCACAAAGGCTACAGAGTTACAGAGGCTACAAAGGTTAGGGATTTTTTTTGACCAAATTACCAATACTCTAATTACCAATTACTTTTTTAATATTTTAGTTTTTTAATCTTTTAATTTTGTTATTAATTTGAGACATACATATTTCTGCTCGTTATAAAGACAAAATTTTGACTGAACTAAAAAAATTTGTCGAGCAAAATCCTCAAGAACAAAATATAATTTTCCTTTGAGATTATGTTTATCATTTTTCTTATGATAGAGAATCGCTGTTGGAACTTTATAATTTTTTTGTGAGTCTTTTTCATCAATGAAAAAATGTTTATATTTTGGCTGGTAATCATGATTGGTTGTGATCTTCTTTTGTATTCCAGGAAGCCCAAAAAGCATTTGATATAATCACAAATATTAATACGAAAAATTGAGAAAGTGAGAAATGAAAATTAAAATTTATTACAGAAAGTTATGTAGACAAAATTGAAGGAGAAAATATTTTATTTTTGCCTTACAATCTTGGCAGTGAAAGAGTGAAATTTGAAGAAAAATCTGATTTAAAATTTTGAGATAAATTAGACAAATTAAAAACTACAATCAAAATGTTAAGCGAGTCAAACAACAAAAATGAAAAAAAATCTGCTGAAATAAATCAGATTATTTTGAATAATATTTCAAATTACGATCAATTAACTATAATTCATCATTACTATATCAACAATATTTCTTTTCCATGACAAAAATCAAAATTTTCTTATAAGGACGTGGCTTTGAGTGAATCTTTTTTAAATTTAGAAAATATAAAATTAATTTCATGACATATGCATCAAGCATTTATTTTCAAAAATTATTTTTGTGCTGGAAGTATTTGGTCAACCAGTTCATTAGAAGTCAACCAGCTTAAGTGATTGTTTTCTTATGCGAATAAAGAATTAAATTTTACTTCAACAAACATCAATCCATATATTTTTATCGCTGAAAATAATTTAAATCAAGAGAATTTACAAAATTTTATTCAGGAATTATATCAAAATTACAAATCAAACTTTTCTTCTGAGTCTGTTTGGAAAATTAATTTTCCAGAAAAAATTAATCTGAATTTAAACGATATTTCTTTGTCAATCAAAGTGGACGATTTGGACTATGAAAAGATGGACGAATATATTCCAAGCGATCTTCGTGTTCAACTCAAAGACGTAAAATTGAAAAAAGATTATCCAGTAATGAAAGATCTAGTAAGGGATTTTGAGGTTTCTGCTAAAAATTTATCAATCTGATTTACTGATCGGAAAAATATTCTCAAATCTTATATTCTACAAAAATATTGATCTGATGCTCCAAAATATGAAATTTTTTTAAAGGAGGCAAAGATATTGTAAGTAAAAATATCTGAGAA
>JBBABP010000033.1:0-10026 GCA_041657585.1 Candidatus Absconditabacterales bacterium
TATTATTTAAATTTTTTGTACACGATATATTTATTGAGTTTCGTTTTTATCTCTAGAATTAAAGTTTTTCCGTTCAAAGATAAAGAAAAAAACTATAATTGGTTTGTTGATGTTTTTTTTTCTTTTTATGAATTTGTATTCAATCAAACTTGAAAAAAAATTGACAATAAAATATTAAATCAATTGAAAAAAGAGCTTCTTAATCAGGTTGAAGTTTTTTTCTTGCTTTTTGAATTTTATAAAAAATTAAATTGATTATTCAAAAATATCAAAGATTCTGATTCAGATTTTTATTCTTGGCTTTTTTATGATGAGTTGAAATGAGAATTCAAAACTATCTTTGGAGATTTTGTAGATAACAATAAAATTTATACAAGCAAGGCTACTTTTGGATTATTGGAAACTAAAATTTTGCAATTTATACTGCCCGCAGATGTTTTACTTAGATATCTTTTTATTGATTCTGATATGTTTCTTATAACAGAAACAGTAATTTCAAAATTGTTTGACAAAAATATTTTAGATAAATTTATGAAAAGTTTTCACAATGATTGATCACAATTAGAGTCATTTTTAAATTATATCACTGATTATAGATTATACAAAAAAAAGTTTTTTTCTTGAATCCAAAAATATTTGATAACGGTTTTGAGAAATGTTGATTCACAAAACAATACTGATGATTTGGACGATCTAATGTCTTCGATTTGAGAAGATATGCAAAATATGGAAAGTTTTAAAATACCAGAAAGAATTAAAAGAGAATCAAAAATCATGGAAAAAATACTGAATTTTTATATCACTTTTGTAGGTTGATTCCGAGTTTCCAGGTGAGATAATTTTTTCTTGAGATTGTTTAGAAAAAATTTGACTCAAGAAATTTTGAAAAAATGATCAGGGCAAGATGACAAAAATTATTCGCTTGTTTATTATGGTTCTATGCTTTATGCGTATTGAAAAAATGTTTTTTACTACAAATATGCAGCCGATAATGTGAGGGCATGAAAGCAAAAATTTTATTTGCCATATAAAACAAGTTTTAAAAATATTTATTCTAATCTGAGTATTCTGAATTTATTTGATGAAAATTTTTTGGCTGTGATTTTTCAAGAAATTAATCCAAAAGATATCAGAATTTATATGAAAAATAAAATCATATTACAATTATTCAAATCTTTTTTTGGTAAATCAATTTCATCGGTCGTGAAATTAGATAAAGATGACCTTATCTTTTCTGTTTATTCGTCGGTGTCGAAAAATCTTAGTGAAATCAAGAACTTTTTGAAAATTACAAAAGATAATCTAACACAAGAAGACATATATCACATCAAAGAAAATATTTATAATTTTGATTTTTGGCTTTCAAATTATTTTTTTGAGGAGATTTCTTGACTGAAAATTAATCTAAATAAAAATTATTCTGATCTGGCGATATTATGAATTTTTGCAAATATTAAAGAAACTTTTTTTGGATTTTTACTCTATCTTACTTATCTTAGATTGGAAGAAAAAAATATAAAAAAAAATCTGAATATAAATTTTATTATAAAAATTTATTTAAAAGATTTTTTACAAATAGATGAATATTATCACAAATGATTTGTTCAGATTATTGAAAATATTTATTCGACATTTTTTGATATTATGCAAAATTGGCTATGAGTAGATGACAACAGAGATTATCTCAAAATTTGATTGGATAATTGGATTGCCTTTGGCGAATGAAAAAGTCTTGAGGAAATCTCTAAAAAGATTATATGAGAGGATGTAATTTGGTTTAAATGATTTTTGAAAAATATAACTTATTACAATAAGAGATTCCTTATACCAAAATAGTCTTTAGTCGATAGTCTTTAGTCTTTAGAAAATGAGAATTAGTAATTTGTGATTCCGAAAAAAAGCATTAGAACGTAAATTTTTAATTCCAAGTTCCGAATTCCCAGTTCCTATATAATTTTATTCTATAAAATTATTATTATGAAGTGTGTGAAATGTCAAAATATGGACACAAAAGTTGTTGATTCTAGAATGATTGATAATTGACAAAGCATTAGGCGTAGAAGAGAATGTGAATTTTGTGGAAACAGATTTACTACGTTTGAAAGAAAATGAACAACTGAATTAATGGTAATCAAAAAAAATTGAGAAAAACAAATGTATGACAGACATAAGCTCAAAAGAGCACTTATGCTAGCTTTTGCAAAAAGAAAAATTGACAAAGAAGAGATAGAAAATATTATAAATAATTTGGAATCTCAGCGATCTGCAGAAAAAAATGAAATTACCTCGAAAGAAATTGGTGACGATATTCTCAAAACATTGAAAGAAATAGATCCCGTGGCGTATGTAAGATTCGCCTCTGTTTATCAATCTTTCGATAACTTGGAAGATTTCAAAAGTTTTTTCTAGGGTGGAAAGTTTGTTATTCTAAAAATATCTTTACTTAAACTCATATTTAACAGCGAAGTTTAACTGTTCGTCGTCAGTAGTTTTTTCGTTGTCGGAAATTTGAATGTCTGGAGAGATTCAGATTTTATCTATGCTTTTTTGTGATTTTCCTGTGTATCGTCTAGCTATGGTATATTTTAACATTGAGCCATCGTTGTATTCGATCAAACTTTGAACAGATCATTTCCCAAAGCTTTTGTCTCACATCAAAACTACATTTTTTCAATAATCTTTTATCGTTCCGGCAAAAATTTCTGAAGCTGAAGCAGATCATTTGTTTATCATAATAATTATATTTTTGTCAGTTATTTTTTTTCATTTTATATTTTTTGCTAGTATATTTTCATTTTGAGATTTAGATTTGACTATAACAGAAGGGTTACCAGTTGGCACGAAGTAATTTAACATATTAGCAACTTCTTCTAAACTTCAACCTGGGTTATTCCTAACATCAAAAATATATTCCTTACATTTCGTGGGAGAAAAAAAATTATCCATCGCGTTTTGAAATTCATCGGCCACTCAAAATCCAAACATATTGATTGCCATATAACAAATTTTGCCACTGAAAATTTGAGTCTCGATATTTTTTATAATTATTTTTTCTCTTAAAACTGTGAAATTTAATTCTTTCGTTCATCTTTTTATAGTTATTGAAACTGATGTTCATGATTTTCATTTGATCCAAGATGTTATTTTTTCAATTGTATCGTTACCAGTAATTAAATGATTATCAACTTTGATTATTTTATCTCAAGCTAACAATCATGCTTTTTTGGCAGGGGATCAATCTATTGGCGAAACGATAATTGCCTCTCATGGAATTTTCATATCAAGGTAAGCTCAGATTCATTCGTATTCGCCTTGAATTTCTTCATTAAATTGTTTGGCGTCAGTTGGAGGAAAAAAAGTTGAATATTCATCTTTTGTCGCTTTGACCATTCAATTTGCCGCTCAATAAATCAAATCATTTTTGTTCAATTTATCAACATCAATATAATCTGATTTTAATCTTTGATATATGTCTGAAACAATTGAGATTTCGTTATCAGAATTAATTTGAATCTCAATATTTGACGAAGAATTATTATCATAAGATTTTATCTGAGTCAAAATATTATTTAATCGTTGATCGTCAACTAATGCTCATTTTTGATAAGGAAAATCCATATTCAATCATAATTTAATTATATTCACGACTTGATCTTGAGTGATGTTTTTTTCCAATGGCAATGTGATTATTCAATTTGGAAATAAATCTAGATAAACTGCTTTTTGTAATGATTTGTAAAGAGTTCAACTTTGTGGGATATTTGTATATTTTAATTGGATATATTTATAAGAATTTGGAATAATCTGATTTTTTAAAATAACATTAAAATAGGAATCAAGAAACTGTCCGAAATTTAAATATTGTTGTGCTGATGCAAAAAATCAGAATCAAAAAATTGAAAAACAAATCAGAATTATAATTTTTTTCATATATTTTTTTAATGTTTAAAAGTTTGATGTATAAATACTTATTTTGTTAAAGTTTGCAAACAAAAAACAAATTGATTTTCTTGTTATTGCTTCGCAGACTAACTTTTTTAGGCGATTATTAATCGTCCCTACTGAACTTACAAATAAATCTATAAAAAAAGGCGAAATATAATTTCGCCTTGCTGAAAAAAAGTATTTATTTCTTTCTTTTTATAGGATTTAGAGCTCCTTTTATGTGCAGAGGTCCAAATTTTTCATAAATTTTTAATAAATATTTACTTTCTTTTTCCGAAAAAATTTTTGGAATTTTATTTTTTGGTAAGCAATAGTGATCTATTATTGCCGTGTTTCTATGATATTTGTTAGCGAAGTTTTTGTAGCCTTCGCCGTTTGTAGTTACAACAAAGTGTGTGTAACTATTAAAAACTTGATCTTTGTTTTGAATTTTCCTCAAAGATGGATTTTCGTTTAATTTTTTATCAATCTCAATTAAACAAAAACCTTGCTTTTCAAGAAGTGATTCGATTTTTTTGCCATCGTTTTCTACTTCTTCGTTAAATTCTTTAACAGTAATTATATCATTTATCATTTTTTATATAGTTTTGTTATTTTTTTATTTACTTATTAAGTATAAATAATATTTATTTGTTTGATTAAATCAATCTTTTTTTTATCCTTTTTCAAAAAATAAGATTGTATTGTTTTTTCGGATTATTATAAATTAAAAAATATTTTTTATAAATTAATTTATTTTATGAGAGTTTCTATTTGATTTTCTGGTCCAGCTGGAACATGAGTAAATACTTCATGATTGCTTCTTTGACAATTATTATCAAAATATTGATATAATATATTATGAGACAAAGAATACGCTTCAATAATTAAATGAGATAACAATAATTTCTTTTTGTATATTTCAGACTTAAATTATTTTATTTCTAATCAAATTGATTATTTTTTTGCTTTTGATGATTATGCAATAAGTAAAAATGAAAAAATTTATAAATTAAAAAAAACTTATAATATCAAAGATCAGAATGTTAAATTTAAAAATGTTTTTTGCTTTGGCGTATCTTTGAAAATATTGTGAATAAATATTTCTCAATGAAAAAAATTACTTGAAGAAAATTTTGGAGGAGAAATTTTAAACTTGAATTTTGAGTCTTTACAGCAGTGATATGATTTTATAAAAAAATCAAGTTTTGGCTTACAAGATTTGTGAAATCCAAAAAAATTTATGTTTGGTAATGAAATAGTTGGCAAATGATCAATAGCTAGTTGAATGGATTTTTATGGCGCCTATCCAATGACTCCAGCGTCATCATTAATCGAAGTAATTAATGATGAATTTCAGAGAATAAACCTGAAAATGCCAGAGAATAAGAAATGAGTTTTTTTTCAATGAGAAGATGAAATTGCTGTGAGTATGGCAATGTTAGGTGCAAAATTTACTGGTAAAAGGGCTATGTGTTGAACTAGTTGATGATGATTTGCTTTGATGACTGAAAGTATAAGTTTTTCTAATCAGGCAGAAATAGGTTGAGTTTATGTTCTTTCTCAACGCGATGGCCCAAGCACTTGAACTCCGACTTTTACGTGACAAGCTGATTTAAACTATGCATTGAATGCTTCATTTGGAGATACTTTCCCGATTGTTTTGGCACCATCAAATTTTGATGATTGATATAATTTAATCTGAAAAGCGCTTAATCGATCTGATATTTATCAGCATCCAGTTATTTTTCTTATTGACAAACAATTTAGCGAATCATATTTATCAATTTCAAATAATGAATTAAAAGCTGAAATTATTGATAGAGGAAAGCTTCAAAAACAATGAAAAGATAGTTTTAAAAGATATGAATTTACTCAAGATGGTATATCTCCCTATACTTTGCCAGGCACAGAAAATTGAGAATTTATAGCTACCTCTTATGAACATGATGAATATTGAGCAACCAATGAGGAACCAAATATGAAAAAATTAATGCAAGAAAAAAGATTTAAAAAATTGGAAACCTTTATTAAAAAAGAATTTAATAATGATTTTTATTGATATGAGATAGTTAATCCTGAAGCTAAGAAGTTTTTTGTTACATTTGGTTTTAATTCTTATGTAATTAAAGAATATATAAATAAGGGGAAAGGTGAAAGGGAAAAGGGAAAAGGCAATTCAGATTTTTGATTAATTGTTATCAAGGTTATGCAACCTTTTGATACAAGATTGAAATTACGATTACATGAACATGAAAAACAAATTAAAAAATTAATTTTTGTAGAAATGAATTATTCTGGTCAGCTTCAAAATCTTATAAAAAAAGAATGTAATTTAAATTCTCCAAAACGAGAAAAAAAGATAGATAATTTTAGAAAATATAACTCTTATCCTATATTTATAGAGGAAGTAAAAGAAGCCATAAAAAAATAGAAATAAATAAAAAAAGCGAACTTGATGCAAGTCGCTTAAATGTGAAAATTGTTAATTGAGATTAATTTAAATTTTTTTAATGTTTTTAGCTCCAGAAATGATACAAGTTGCACCTGATAAAAGCATAATTGATCCAATTATTATTTCATCTTTCTCTTTATTTTGCAAGTAAAAAACAAAGAAACTAAATAAAATAAATATTATTCCAATTGTTAAATAAAACAATGAAGATAATAGTTGATTAGTGGAATTTTTTTTTACATATGAGTTTGAATAATTCTTCATTTTACTTATATTTGATTATATTTGATTATATAATATAACAAATATTAAAATTATAATGAAAATCAAGTAAAAATAATAAATTAAATATTTATAATCTTAAATTTATAAAAATGCGCAATAATCTAACCAAGTTTCAACGATGTCCTTGATGTGGAAATTATTTGATTCATTTAGCGATCAAAAATGCCATCAAACAATTAAACATTCCAAAACATAAAGTTGTAGTAATGTCTGGAATTTGATGTTGAGCAAAAATTAGTCAGTATATTGATTGATATGCTTCTGAAACTTTACATTGAAGATCTTTGGCTTTTGCAACTTGAGTAAAATTGGCGAATCCTGATTTAACTGTAATTGCTTATTGATGAGATTGAGATTGATATGGAATCTGACTTGGACATTTTTTGCATTGCTGTAGAAGAGATATAAATATTACTTATATAGTTGCTGATAATGAAAATTATTGATTAACTACTGGACAAGCATCTCCTACAACGCCATTGAATATCAAAACTAGATCTACTCCAGAATGAAATGTAATTAAACCTTTCGATCCTATAAATTTAGCAAAATCTGCTTGATGTAGTTATAGTATTTTGGCACAGGACAAAGATATCAAGTGACTTACACAAAATATTGTAGATGCGATAAAACATCCTGGTTTTGCACATATCAATGTAAATCAAGCTTGTCCATCATGGAGAAAGTGGTAGAAAGAAATAAAAGCTATAGAAAGCAAAAAAAGCTACAAAAGCCTTAAATGTTACAGAATAATTTAAACATAAAAAAAGACACGCCATCGGCGTGTCTTCACAGAAAATAAATTATTTTTTTTATCTAATCTCTATTTGATAGCCTGTAAGTTGAGTTGCAAGTTTAACATTTGCTGCTCATTTTCATATTGCTAGAGCTTTTTGATTTTCGTGCATTGTCACAACAGCTCTTCTATCAGTGATTTCTATATTATCGATTTGTGCTGGTTTGAGGCAGTTTCTAATCATCTGAATTGGATCGTCAGTTTTTTCTATGAAATCTATTTTTTCTCAATCTAAAAGTGAAAGAACAGTATTTATTCTATCTCATTTACTACCTACCATTACTCAAACAGGATCTATTTTTTCGTCATTTGATGTAACGATAATCTTTGTTTTTTTTCAAGGAATTCTAACTATTTTGTCTATATTTATCAATCATTCTTCTAACTCTGGAACTATTTTTCTAAGTATTGCCTCTATATATTCTGTAGATGATTGATTGATTTCTAATACTATTCATCATTGTCATTTTGATATTTGTTTTAAAAGTACAAATATTTCTTCTCCTGGTTCATAAATTCTGTTTGGTATTTGTCAGTCAGGGAGTAAAACAACAGCAGTTCATTCTATGTCCAAAATTATGCTATCAGCATGTACTCTAATAACTCTAGCTTTAAGTAATTCTCATTGTTTATTTTGGAATTTTTCATAAAATCTTTCTCTTTCAATATTTTTTAAATTTTGTTTAATTGTTTGTGCCGCTGATTGAGCAGCTATTCTTGAAAGTTCAAGTTTTTCTGGAGTGACATTTATTAATAATTTTTCTCAAATAATTGAGTCTTTTCTAATTTTTTTTGCTTCAGATAATGTGACTTGTATTTCTGTATCTTCCACATCTTTTACGACTTCAAGTTCTTTATAAATACTAATTCATCAATCATTCTCTATATTTACAATTATATCTGATTTTTTGTATTGAGGATAATCTTTTTTAAAACCAGATTTTATTCATAATTTTACTATTTCTATAACTTGATATGGATCGAATTTATAATCATCAACTAACTGCATTATGGCAGCTTGTATACTTTTTCAATCTAATTTCATAAATTTTTTATTAATAATAAAACATATTCAATAAATTTTTATATATTTATTTAAGATTTTCAATAGTAAATTTGTATTGAAAAAATAAACTAAAAAAATAATCTGAATTATCTTAGTTATATAATTTATTTATAATTTTACAAAACTATTAAAAATGTGAGGACAAAAAAAGATTTTAAAATTTTTGATTGTTGTTATTTTGGCTGTTTTTCTACTTTCAACTGCATTGATGTCTGTGATGTATTTAACTCAAAAATCTCCAAGTAATATTCAAGATTGAACGGGAAATTTGGAATTAGGAACTGGGAATTTGGAATTAGGAACTGGGAATTAAAAAAAGTTACAAGAGCTTCAGTGGCTACAAAGGTTTCAAAGGCTTCAAAGGCTTCAAATTGATAAAAGCAATAGAAAGGGATAAAAGACATTTTAAGTCTTTCAAAACTTTTAAAACTTTTAAAACTTTTATTTTCTACTCTTCTTTTAATTATGAAATTGATTGTTGATGATAGTCAAAGATATGCTAAAATGAGAGCGCATACTGCCGCTCATTTGTTTCATGCAGAAATTGTAAATTTTTTTCCTGATTCTAAACAATCTTGATCTTTTGTAGATGAAGATTATTTTAGGTTTGATTTTAACGCTGATAACCTTTTGAATAATAAACAAATTCAGGAGATAGAAAAAAATATAAATCAGATTATTTATGATAATTGTATTGTACAAATAACTGAAACGTCTTTTGATCAAGCAAAAAAAATGTGAGCAAAGGCATTTTTTGAAGATAAATATTGAAATGAAGTTAGAATAGTTGAAATTCAAAAAGATCAAGATGAAAAGATTTCTGTAGAACTTTGTGCTGGGACGCATGTTTCAAATACAAAAGATATTTGATGTTTTGCTATTGTTTCACAAGAAGCAGTTGCATCTGGAATCAAAAGAATTACTGCTATTACTTGACCAAAGGTTATTGAAAAATTATGGGAAAAAGAAAACATTTTAAATTCATTATCAGAAAAACTTTGAGTTTGAGTTAAGCAGTTAATAGATAAATTAGAAAAATTTTTGAAAGAAAATGAAGAAATAAAAAATAAATATCAAAGTTTAGAAATTCAACATATTGTTCAAGTATTAAAATCAACGCAGTCAAAAAAAACTTCTGATTTTGATGAAATAATAAAAATTTCAATAGATTTAAATTTTAAAAATGTTGTTTCTCAAGCTAAAATTTTGTTTGAATGAAAAAATATTTTAATTTATACTCAAGATTGAAATTTTGCTGTCATTTGAACATCAGCTAAAAAAATTGCAATTAAATTATGATTGAAATGATGAGGAAGTGATAATTTATTTCAATGAAAAGATGAAACAGTGACAAGTTACGAGTAAAGAGTAACGAGGAAAATTAAAAACATTGTTGTTGCGAGCTTATGTGTTGTGGTAGATAAATTAGAAAATTTAAATTAGGAATTAAATGACTAATCATGAATTCAAATCACGAGTTTATTAATCAAAAAGATCGGA
>JBBABP010000033.1:10036-12366 GCA_041657585.1 Candidatus Absconditabacterales bacterium
ATAAATATAAATATAAATAAATAAAGGAGGAAATTATGACCATACAGAAAAAAATTAAAGAATCTCTTTATAAAAAGAAAATAATAAATCAAAGACATTCATATTTGTTACGTGTGTTTTTTGGTATTCCTATTATTACTGCTATTATTTCTCAGTTTGACCAAGAAATAGCCAAAGATAAGTTCGAGATACTTGGTGCGTTCGCAGTCATTGTAGTAATATTGGGGGTGGTGTCGTCACTCGTTCCCGTGTATATTGACGAAATAAGGAAAGATTTATATGACCAATTAACGAAAAATCAAGCAGAGTTAAAATCTCTGCAAGAGGGAATTGAAAAGACATATAAAATTATTCCTGATACAGAAGGAAAGAAAATTGAGTTATTAGAAAAAAAAATAATAACAATTCAATTAGAATTGGAATCACTCGGTGAATAATCGGTGAATAAATAGAAAAACATTAATAATCCCTTATAGCTATATTTGGCTATAAGGTTTTTTTTAATTCTGAAAAATTATAAAATGAATAATGAAAGATGAAAGATGAAAGAAGTAATTGGGAATTGGGAATTAGAAACCTGCCTGCCGGTAGGCAAGTTGGGAATTGGTTAGAAATTAAGAATTTAAACGCTTCGCTTGGAAATACTTTTTTCATTGCTAAAAAAAGTATTCAAAAAAACCTAGGAAAAACATCCGCCATTTTGTTTTTCCATTGGACCGTCAATCAAAGTAATTTTTCCAGCATTTTGTGTGTGAATATATTATTTTAGAAAAAATAAAATTAAATTTTTATTTTAAGAAAGAAAACTAATTAAATAAGTAGAGAAAAATAAAATTATTCGAAAGGCCAAAATCATTGAAGGAATAAAAGGGATTTTAGATTTGATGAAATTTTCTTTATTTCATTTTTTTTTGAAAATTATTTCAATTACTCAATAAAAAATTCAAATCAGACAACTTAATATTACAAAGATCAAAAGTAATTTCATTATGATTACAATATCATTTCCAAATCAATTATTCGCAATATTTAATGGCAATAAAATTCAAATTCAGAATGCCATATAAATATCTCAAATGCCAAGTCATTCAGATTTTTTTTGATATTTTATTTTCAAATAATATTTTGAAAAAGTATAAATTAGCCAAAAAATTAATGTGAAAATAAATGTGCTAAAAATTATCGTAAGAATATTTTGATTTCAAATAATTGCATGAAAAATTATTGAAAAACATGTCAATATTGTTCGAATAGGCAAGTTTAACTCATAATTTTGAATATCATAAACAAGTAAAAGTAATAATAATCGATTGGTTATAATCCAAAAAATTAAAATCGTCGCTGAATGAATTTGTAAATAATTTATAAAAAAATAAGTTAAGACAAAAACTAATCCTGACGTTATTTCTAAAATAGGATAAATAAGAGAAATTTTTTTTTTACAATATTGGCATTTCCATTTTTGTGCGATGAAACTTACCAAAGGAATTAAATTGTTTGCTCATAAATTGTGTTTGCAATTTGGACATTGTGAACGTCCTCGAAATATTCATTTTATATTTTCTATGTTTGTATTTTTTCATAATCTTGTCATTAATACAGATCAGAATGATCAAAAAATTGTACCTAAAACAAAAAGAATTATAATTTCCATAATTTTTTTAAATCTGAACTAAAAATTGTCTTTTTATATTTATCACAACATAGAAAATCAAGAAGAGATAAATTTTTAATTGATTTTTGAAATTATAAATTTATTATTATTGTGAAAATAAAAATTATAATTATAAAATAAATGAAAATTAAATATAAATATAAGCGACAACAAATTGTATTTTGTTTGATTCTTGAACAAATAATTCTCCCTTTTTTTTTAACTATTGTTGTATTATTATTTGTTTTTGTATTTTTAAGTAAGGTGGGTTATAGGTTTAAATCAGAACTTCATTTAGGAATTTTTTTGGTTTTACTTGTCTTATTTTTGGGAGAGATAATTTTTAAAATATTTAGATCCCTTTTAAGTTATCTGTTAAAGAAACTTAAAAAACTATACTGATGTGTTGGTATTCAATCATCAGTTTTTTTGAAACATTAATTATAATAAGTCGCAAGATACATAAGAAAGGTTGACTTTATTGTAAGAATATATATCATAAAAATAATATCATTTTAGATTATAATCTTATTTTGAATGACAGAGACTAGATGATGAAAATATGGCAGAAATCTTGCGATATTAGTGAGTTATGTTGTAAATAATATGCCAGAAAAAGATGATTATAAAAAAAGATTGATAGATGAAATAAAAACATATTCCTTTCAACCTAGAA
>JBBABP010000034.1:0-12342 GCA_041657585.1 Candidatus Absconditabacterales bacterium
CAAAATATATACTAAAGAATGTGCTTATAATCAGCATCTACTTAATTGTATGCAAGAGAATTTGTCTATTGATGAATATATAAAGAAATACAGTGTCAGTATAGATGATTTTTTTATATCAGTAAGTAAAAATAATGAAGTTAATGACTAAAGAATTACAAAAAAGATTTGAACAAATAGGTTCTCAAAAAGAGAGTCTAAATCCAATAGTGGTCTGTAAGTGTTTTTGTCCTCGAAACTCTTGGACTTGGTATGCCATAGAATTTAACAAGGAGAATAGCATTTTCTTTGGATACGTAATATGAGATTATCAAGAATGGGGTTGTTTCTCATTAAAAGAGCTGGAGAGTGTTCAATGACCATATTGATTAAAAATAGAAAGAGATTTGCGATTTAGTGAATCTCTTTTTTTAGATTTGAATGTAGAATATGCACTTAATTAAGTGTTAAAATTATATAAGTGTAGTGATTGACTTTCATTAAATATATATACATTTACTGCAGATGCTGTTTGCGAGTGGTTTTGGGTATGGTGGTCCTAGTTCTCTGAATATATTGGGAAAAAATATACAAGATTATACAAGAATATACAAGTATATTTGGACGCTATTTTTATGTAATAAAAAAATAATTTTTAAATAAATATTTTTTTGACATTATATAAAGATAAAATTTATATTTATATTTATTTTATATTTATTTTGATTGTTTTTTTTAAACAAAAGAATATATTACCTACTGTATTAATTTATAGAATTTTATATATTTTTTTAATATTTGAATTATAGTTTATGACAAATTTTCAGGAAAAAGTCTGACTGATATGGAGCATTGCTGAATTATTACATTTTGGGCGAAAAGCTCACGAATACCAAGATGTTATTCTGCCTTTGATAGTTCTTAAAAGATTGGATTCTGTATTAGCTCCAACTAAAGCAGATGTTCTTCGTCAATATAATGAGCTAAAAGGCAAGGTAAATAACCTAGACCCAGTTCTTACTCAAACTGCTTGATTTAAATTTTATATACTTCAGTATATGATTTTCAAAACCTATTAAATGACCCAAAGAGCATAGCTTCTAACCTAATGAGTTATATACACGGATTTAGTCAGAATATGCAGGAGACCATTGAAAAGTTCAAATTTGATAAGCAAATTGATAAGTTAAAAGATGGCAATCTGCTTTATCTGATTATAGAAAGATTTAATAAGGTAGACCTAAGCCTTGAAGCTGTTTCTAATCATGATATGTGATATATTTTCGAGGAGCTTATTAGAAAGTTTAGTGAAATGTCCAATGAAACTGCCTGAGAACACTACACGCCTAGAGAGATTATTCAGCTTATGGTTAATATTATTATCTTATGAGATGAAAAAATCTTAAAAACGCCATTCATTATCAGAAGTGTTTATGACCCTGCTTGTGGCACTTGAGGTATGCTAACTATAGCCAAAGATACTATTTTGGAAAAACTAAATTCTAAGGCTGAAATACAGTTATTTTGACAGGAGATAAATGACGTAACCTATGCTGTTGCTAAATCAGATATGTTGATAAAATGAGAGAATGCAGACAATATCAAATGATGAGATAATGACCATAGTAAGTCTAGCACACTTTCCAACGACCAGTTCAGAGAATCAAAATTTGATTATATTCTTTCAAATCCTCCATATTGAGTAGATTGGAAGAAGGACCAAGCTAAAGTTGAAGAAGAGGCTCTTAGATGATATGCTGGTAGATTTGGAGCAGGAACGCCAAGAATTTCTGATGGACAATTATTGTTTCTTCAGCACATGATTAGCAAAATGAAGCCAACTACGGACTGAGGAAGTAAAATAGCTTTAGTCTTCAATGGTTCTCCTCTTTTTACTGGTGATGCTGGAAGTTGAGAAAGTGAAATCAGAAGATGGGTATTGGAAAATGACCGATTGGATACTATTATAGGACTGCCTGACCAATTATTCTATAATACCTGAATTTCTACGTATATCTGGATACTCAGTAATAGAAAAGCTCCTGCTAAAAAGGGTAAGGTAAAACTTATTGATGCAAGAACTTATTTTAAAAAGATGAGAAAATCTCTATGAAATAAGAGACATGAAATCTCTCCTGATGACATCCAAAAAATCTGTGATTTATACAAAGATGATATAGAAAATAGTCAGGTTAAAATCTTTAAAACAACTGACTTTGCCTTTAGACAAATTACTATTGAAAGGCCGCTCAAAGATGAAAAAGGAAATGTAGTCGAAGATAAAAAATGAGTTATAAAATCTGACTCTGAGCTTAGAGATACAGAAAATGTCCCATACTATATGGACGTCGACGAATATTTCGAAAAAGAGGTAAAACCTTATGTGCCTGATGCGTGGATAAACAAAGATAAAAAATATTGCGACCATAAAGATAACAATGTCGGTAAGATTGGATATGAAATAAGCTTTACTAGATATTTCTATACTTACCAGCCACCAAGAGCATTGGAAGAGATAGAAAGTGATATTGAAAAGGTAGAGAATGAATTATTGGAAATGATTAAGAAGCTTTAATTTTATTGTACATTATGATAGTACTCAACAAACAAAAAAACAGGTATGCAAAATATAAACCAACTGGTATTGAATGGATTGGAGAGATTCCTGTTGATTGGGGGAAATGGAAAATTGCTCATTTATTTAAGGTTAACAGATGAAGAGTTATTGATAAAACGCAGATTAGTATTGAACAGAATAACGAGCAACCTTATCCAGTTTTTTCTTCTCAAACTCAAAATAATTGATGTTTATGATATATTGAGACTTATGATTATGATAAAGATAGCATAACTTGGACAACTGATTGAGCAAATGCTGGTAGTGTTTTTTATAGACAAGGAAAATTTAATGCTACAAATGTGTGCTGAATTTTAACACTAATGGAAAAAAATCAAGATTATGAATATTTGACTTATTGCATTAGAGTTGCTGGTTTAAACAATAGGAGGGTCGATATTCTATGATATAAAATTATGAGTAATGAAATGGCAAGTATCAAAATTCCACTTCCTTCTCTTACAGAACAACAAACTATTAGTGCTTATCTCGACGAAAAAACTTTACTTATAGACAACATTATCTCTCTCAAACATAAGCAAATTGACCTACTCCAAGAGAGAAGAACAACACTTATCAACCAAGTTGTTACTAAGGGATTAGATAAGAATGTAGAAATGGTAGATAGTGGAATTGAACGGATTGGAACGATTCCAAAAGACTGGGAAGTAAGAAAATTAAAATATGAAACGATAATAAATATTGATTCCCTTGGAGAAAAGGAAAATCCAAATATGGAATTATTATATGTCGATATTGGGAATGTTAATATACTTTGAATACAAAATGAACCCGAACTGTTGTATTTTTCTGAAGCACCATCTAGGGCAAGAAGAAAGGTAAAAGATTGAGATACGATACTCTGAACAGTAAGGACTTATTTAAAAGCGATAGCATATATAAATAATCCACTACCTAATTTGATTGTTTCCACATGATTTGCTGTTATACAGCCCCAAAATAAAATGGATAACAAATATCTTTATTATCAGTTATTGTCAGAAGCGTTCATTCAAAAGGTTGTTGCCAATTCTAAATGAGTGAGTTATCCTGCAATAAATTCTACAGAACTGTGAGTATTAAAAATCTTAATTCCTAGTATTGAGGAACAAAAAGCAATTGCTGATTATCTTGATTCCAGCACATCTCAAATAGATAAAACCATAAAGGCTGTAGGGAAATCAATTGATTTGTTAACTGAGTATAAGCAGTCGTTGATTAGTAATGTAGTGACTGGGAAGGTAAAGGTATTTTAAATTTTATCCTTATTATAATCCAAAATGAATTTTAATGAATTAGCTCCACAAATTATTAATGCACTTAATGCAAAAGCAAATTCTCTTTGCCCTTGTTGTGGAAGCCAAAGGCGAACATTACTTCCTGGATTTATTCCTCAATGAATACAGGATAGTCTTAAATGATTGATTTTATGAGGTAAAACAGTCCCAATGATATGAAGGGCATGTATTAATTGTTGATATGTACAGCATTTTGCTTTAAAACTTTTACTTCCTGATGCTATAAAAGATGAACTCACAAAACAACCCAAATAGTGATAAAATAGCACCAGAAGACATCATTTCAACAAATACAGGAGAAACTTTTAATGAAACTTTTTCAGAAAAAGAAAAAATTGTATCCCCAGCAGAAAAAGCAAAAATTGATACGAAAGCAACTATTGTTTATGAAACAATGGTTGATAGAATCAAAATTCTAGAGAAAAAATTTGAAACAGATAAAACAAGTTTGTTAATGGTATTCGGCATTTTTGCTTCAATAGTGACTTTTTTATCTATAGAAATACAAATACTTAAAAATATCTGTGATTTTTATAGGTTGCTGTGATTTAGCCTCTATATACTTTGAGCATTATTATCATTCATTTTTGTTCTCCAATATATTATCAAAAGTTGGATAGAAAATGATAAAACAACAAGTTGGAAAGATTTTATAAAAAATCCTAGCATAATAATAACATTGTTTGTTGTCTTTCTTTTACTTGGTTTCTGATATTATAATATGTCTCTTTCAAATGAGAGTGAGAATCAATGTAGAAATGATAAATATCAAGAACAAATGCAAACTATAAATTGAAACATTGAGGATTTGAGTTGAGCTGTACAGAAAATATGTAATATGGAAACAGATAGAAACAAAAAATTAAGTCAGGAAATAGAAAACTTACACAATCAATTTAATGTACTAACAAACAAATAATTATTTAATTCATTAAAAAATCTTATGCCAACACAAACCAAAGAAATTGCTTTCGAAAAGCTAATAGAGAGCTATCTGATTAATAACTACGGCTATGACAAAAGACTCCCTTGAGATTACAACAAGGAGCATTGTCTCGATAAGGAGACGTTCTTTAAGTTTTTTGAGAACTCCCAACCTAAGACATTTGCTAAACTCAAAGAACAACATGGAGAGCTTTTTGAATGAAATTTTCTTAAAAGACTGAACGATGAAATCAAGGCTAGAGGTCTGTTGGATGTCCTGAGAAAAGGAGTAAAAGACTCTGGGGTGGAAGTCCAATTAGCCTATTTTAAGCCTGCGAGCTGACTGAATCCTGAGACAAAAAAGCTTTATGAACAAAACATACTTTCTATTATCAGACAGCTTAAATATTCTGAGAAAAACGAAAAAAGCATAGATACTGTCTTGTTTCTTAACGGTCTTCCTGTTTGCACTATAGAACTGAAAAATCCACTGAGTGGACAAACAGTACAAGACGCTATAAAACAATACAAATATGATAGAGACCCAAACGAGTCATTACTCCAATTCAAAAGGTGTTTGGTGCATTGGGCAGTAGACCCCGACCTTGTCTATATGACCACGAAGCTTAATGGTGCTGGCACATTCTTTTTGCCGTTCAATAAATGATTTAATCTTTGAGCTGGAAATCCAGTCAATCCAAAATGATATAAAACAGCTTATCTTTGGGAAACTATATTTGATAAAGATATTTTTATGGAATTGATAGCGAATTATGTATGCTTAACCAAAGAAGAAGTAGAAGATGCACAAGGCAAGAAATCTACTAAAGAAACTTTAATTTTCCCAAGATTCCAACAATGGGATGTAGTAGAAAAGTTAGTGGCTGATGCCAAAAAGACAGGAACAGGTAAAAATTATCTTATCCAACATTCTGCAGGAAGTTGAAAGTCAAATAGTATTGCACGACTTGCACATCATTTGGCAGAATTACATAATGATAAAAATCAGAATGTTTTTGATTCAGTGGTAGTCATTACTGATAGAAGGATTTTGGATAAACAATTACAAAATACTATTTCACAGTTTGAACAAACACAAGGAGTAGTTAAAAGTATTGTTGATGGTTCTAAAAGTCTAAGACAGGCATTGGAAGAAGGAGGAAAAATTATTGTCACTACCTTACAGAAATTTCCATTTGTATTGGATGATTTAAAAACTATTGCTGGTAAAAAATTTGCTGTAATCATTGATGAGGCTCACTCTTCACAATCATGAGAGTCAGTAAAAAGTCTAAAACAAGTATTATCCGTGAATAATCTTGAACAAGCAGAAAAGGAAGATACTGGTGCTGAAGAAGATTTAGAAGATATGGTATTGAAAGAATTGAGAAGTAGAGGCAAAATGAAAGATATTAGCTTCTTTGCTTTTACGGCTACTCCAAAGAATAAGACACTTGAGATGTTTGGAGAGAAACAATTTGATGGGACATATAAACCTTTTCATCTTTATAGTATGAGACAGGCAATAGAAGAAGGATTTATTTTAGATGTGTTAAAAAATTATACAACATATCAGACTTATTTTGCCTTACTTAAAAAGATTGAAAACGACCCTGAATATAAAAAATCCAATGCTATTAAACTAGCAAAAAGATATATAGACTTACACAATTACACAATTGATAAAAAGATTGATATAATTATTACGCATTTTGTAGAAAATATTCAATATGAATTAGATGGTCTATCAAAAGCAATGGTGGTAACAAAATCAAGACTTCACGCTGTTAGATTCAAGTTAGCATTTGATAAATATATCAAAGAGCATAATTATTTATTTAAGACTTTAGTCGCATTTTCGGGCACTGTTAAAGACCATGAATATTGAGAAGATTATACTGAAAGTGGAATGAATGGACTTTCAGAAAGTAAGACTGCCCATGAATTTAAAAAATCAGAATATAAATTTCTTATTGTTGCAAATAAATTTCAGACTGGTTTTGACCAACCTTTATTGACTGCCATGTATGTTGATAAGCAATTAAACTGAATTACTGCTGTGCAAACATTATCAAGACTCAATCGCACCTATCCATGAAAAGAAGAGGTTCTTATATTGGATTTTGTAAATGATATAGAGGTTATCCAAAAATCATTTCAACCATATTATGAAACAACTATATTGTCATGAAGCACAGACCCAAACAATTTGTATGATATTCAAAGAAAGATTACTGAATATCAATTATTTAGTGATGAGGAAGTAGATGTGTTTGTTAATAGTTATCTGAAAAACGCCACTCCTGATATTATCAATAGTCTTTTGGATAAGGTTGTTGAGAAGTATGAAGAATTGGCAGAAGATATAAAAAAGATATATAAGGATTTGTGTAATGATTATTGCAAACTTTATGCTTTTTTATCGCAATTATTACCATTTGAAGATACTTCATTAGAAAAATATTATATTTTCTTGAGATTTTTGAAAAAGAAATTTCCTATAACTACAACATCATTACCCACAGAGATATTAGAACAAATCACGGCTGACACTATCAAGATAGGCAAAAAATCTCAAGGTCCAATTGTATTAGAGAAAAAATGATGAGAGGAATTAAACCCATTGGAAACTAAGTGAGGATGAATTTTAAAACCTGAAGAAAAAGATTTATTGTCGCATATATTGGATGACGTGAATAAAAGATTCGGCACTACGTTTTCTGAAGACGATAAAGTAATTTTGAATAATCTATTCAAAACTCTTTTGTCTCGTGAGGATATGAAAGGATATATGAACAACGAAGAAAATTCAAAAGAACATAAGAAAAGTAAATTTGATGACCTTTTCACTGAAGAATTAGTAAAGATGGTTACTAGTCATCAAAATTTATATCAGAAAATAGATAAGGAAGATGATATGAAAGAATATATTAAAGCTAAGATGTTTGATTTTATGTGTCAGAATATAACAAAGTAAGTTAATTCTGATTCATATATTTTTAAATATTATTTTATTGGCTAATGACTGAATCTAAAACAAGCGAAAGAGATAAATTGATTGACGAATTGAAACGTGAAATTCGTTATGTAGATAGATATCTTTGTGAGATAGATAAGTGAGTAGTAGCAAACCCATCAACTTTTGTTGTGCCTGAAATGTCTCTTGTGTTTCTCAATGAACATGAAAAAGAAAATATTAAAAAAACTAATCTTGAAAAAAAACAGCATTTAACTGATGAAATAAAAAAACTACAAAGAGAAAATATTCATGGTAGATGAAATTCTATATATGTTGATGGAGATAAACAACATATCCAGCTTTGACAACACGGTTTTAATAATTTTGATGATGTATTCAATCTTCTTAGATATAAGTCCAATATAACAAATATAAAGAAAACTCATGTGAAATGATGAATTTTTCTTATCTATTCTTTTATTAGATATGAAGAAGAAAAAAAGGACCACAAACATATCTTAATATCTAATTTGTTTGTGTATTGAGTGGAGTTTAGAAGTTATTGGACCCACTGGAAATTTGAAAAGCAAGGGGTAGAGAAAAACTCTATTACAAAAAATGATTATATCAGTGCGAATGAAATATTATGAAAATGTGGCATACCTTTTAAATTCAAACTATCAAAAGATGCAAAAGAAATTTTGATAACACCAAAATAATATTATAAAGATATTATAAACAAACTATCAAGTCTTGCCAGTTATGGTAAGACTTTTTTTCTTTGTAGCTTAAAATGTCCTTATATACAATTTTTGTTATACAATATATGTTAATTTTTATAATTAACTTTTAAAAAAATGCAATCAATCAAACCTGAGAATCCATCAAAGTTAGATTACTTCCAATTGTCTAGGGAATTTAATGCAAACTGACTCATATATGGGAAATATAGGAATCTTTTGTGGTATTGGGAACAATATGAAGAGATTAAAAAATTTGGCACATTTGATGAAAGTTTAATAAAAATCAAACAAAGGTAATTTTATATCACTTGAAGTTGTGAAACTTCAAACATAGGTAGGTTTTAACGAACAGCACTAGGGAAACTCATCTAATATTTACTCAATTAATTATTTTATATTAATATGGATAATAAATCTATAAAAGAAAATAAGCAAAATAAAAGGAAGTGAATACCCACTAATAATTTTGATGATGTAATAAAAAAAAACAAACAACAATGAAAAGATTTATTAGCTTTATATGAAATTTTTCAAGAAATAGGATTACCTGAAGAATCTGACCAAATAGAATAAATTTATTAGTTCAAATTAATATTGCAAAATCATATAACAATGATATTATAATCATTGTTTTTTTGAACTTATTTTAATTTCTTCTCATTTAAAAAAATGGCATATAAAAGAATAATTAGTAAAGAGATTGAGGAGGAAGAGATAGAATATGTTATTTATTGTAGAAAATCTACAAAAGATGAAGATAAACAAGTGCAATCAATCCCAGACCAAATAGAGGCCTGTATAAGATTTGCTAATTCAGAAAAAAATAATTTAAAAATAGCAACCAAACCAAACAATTATAAAGAAATGTTTTTTAAGAATGATTTAGACTATAATAAAACAATAGAAAAAGAAGATAATGATAAAGATGAATATAATGCTGAAGTATATAAAAAATATAGAGATATGAATCTTTTTATTGTGACTGAACGTGAATCAGGAAAAGAGGCAGGTATAAGACCAAAACGAAGAAAGATAATAGAGCTTATCAAAAGTGGAAAAATTAAATGATTGATAAGTTATGAGCCAAATCGTCAAGCAAGAAATATGTTAGAGTGATGAGAGCTTATTGATTTGGTAGATAAAAAATTAATAGATTTAAAATATGTAAATTTTCACTTTGAGAATAATAGCAATTGAAAAATGATGTTGTGAATGCTTTTTGCTTTTGCAAAACAATATTCAGACAATCAATCTGAAGTAGTAGATAGATGAAATAAATGAGCCATAGAAAGATGAAAATCAATGGGAACACCAAAGCACTGATATTTTATAAATGCACAAGGTTATCATCAGCCACATAATTTGTATTTTGATTTAATGCAAACAGCATTTCGTATAAAGATAGCGCTTAACAAATCTAATAAAGAAATAGCTGACCGATTAAATAAGAAATGATTTAAAAGATTATATATAATGAATGATGAAAATGGAGTAAAAACATTCAGAGAATTGCCAGCTAGTTATAAAGTTCTTGGTGAGGTATGGATAGACCATTTTTATTATGGAAAGTTTTATCATTGAAAAAATGAAACAGATTTAAGAGATTCTAATGAATTTTATGAACCAATGATTACTGAAGATGAACACGCAATACTATATTCTAGGCATTTAGAACATTATACACAAAGGTCAACTAAAGAGATAAAAAAAGAAAATGAAAATAGCTATCCATTTGCAGAATGAATGGTTATAACTCCAGATAATTATAATATGACACCAAACATTCCTAATAAATATAGGTTTGTTGAAAAATTAAACGAATTAAAAAAAATAAAACCAAATGCAGATTTATCAGAAGTAATCAATTCTATTCAAGTTAAATATTGATGTAAAATAAAAGGCGTAAAATATACTTGAGTAGAAGTTTCTTTTGATATCATAGAGAGAGGGATAATAAAACTTTTTAAAAGATTTAAAATGACAGAAGCCACAATTAGTAATGTTATCAGAGAAGCTCAAATTAAATTAGAAGAAAATAAAGATAAAGAAGCAGAAGAAAGGGCAGGATTACAAGCCAATAGTAAACTTTTAAACATTCAATTACATAAATTAGAAGATACTATGCTTAGAGTATCTATTAATTGGAAAGACAGTGATTGGGCATCTTATAATAAAAGAAAAAAAACAATAAGTGATAATATTGATTATATTGATAGTCAATTATTACTATTAAAAGAAGACGGAAGAAACCATGTATTTGAGTTGGAGAATTTTCTTAAGTTTATGAGGAACGCAGTTCCGATATATAAGAATGCTAATTTTGTTCAAAAGAGAAAAATACACTCAATTTTCTTTTCGAACATAATCATAAACGAAAAAAAACAAGTTAAGATAAGGGTTAAACCTCATTTTATGGACTTGTTTTCTACTGATGGTATATATGGTGGGCCTAGCTGGGCTCGAACCAGCGACCAATCGGTTATGAGCCGATTGCTCTAACCAACTGAGCTATAGACCCTAATATATTTGATGTCTACTTAAATTTAAATGGTGGGTGATATAGGACTCGAACCTATGACCCTCTGCTTGTAAGGCAGATGCTCTAGCCAACTGAGCTAATCACCCATAATAGTTTTTAGTCTTTAGTTATTAGTCTTTAGTAAATGCTATTGTCTAAAGGCAAAGCCGTCACTAAGGACTATAA
This sequence comes from Candidatus Absconditabacterales bacterium, assembly GCA_041657585.1. GTDB lineage: Bacteria > Patescibacteriota > Gracilibacteria > Absconditabacterales > Absconditicoccaceae > JBBABP01. Next base: position 11,225 of record JBBABP010000034.1, read on the forward strand.
GCTATTTTCGGTCTTACGGGGAATCGAACCCCGATTAAGGGATTGAAAGTCCCTTGTCCTAACCATTAGACGATAAGACCAAGATTTCATTATTTTAAATTTTAAATTCGGGGACGAAGGGACTCGAACCCTCGACCTTCCGCGTGACAGGCGGACGTTCTAACCAGCTGAACTACGACCCCAAAATTATAATTTATTTAAACATTAGCCAGCTACGGGACTTGAACCCACAACCTACCGCTTACAAGGCGGTTGCTCTACCAGTTGAGCTAAGCTGGCAACAAAAAGCAAGCTTCGTGGGCTTGATTTATGTAGATTTTTTTTCTTTCAAATTATCATTTTTATTAAATAATTTTGCAACTCTTGATTTTTTTCTTGCTGCTGTTTTCTTTTTTATAATTCAGATTTTTGCACATTTATCTATGATTTTATAGATTTTGTTCAAATCTTCTTGATTTGATTTTATTCATTTACTAACATTTTTGATAAATTTTTTGATCTCCATTTTCATTCTGAATTTAAATTCATTATTTCTTGATTGTAAAATCAAAGATCTTTTTGCTGCTTTTTTTGCTGATTTTGTGATTGGCATGTTTTTCAATAATATATAATTAAAATTATTATTTTATAAATCTCCGAGGGAGGGACTCGAACCCACGACCCAGTGGTTAACAGCCACTTGCTCTACCAACTGAGCTACCTCGGAATATATTTTTTTTACACGACGCAATGTATAATGATTACGATTGTGTTTTCAATGTTAATTTTATTTACCGGGGACAGGGATCGAACCTGCACACCTTACGGCACTTGGTTCTAAGCCAAGCATGTCTACCATTCCATCACCCCGGCGAGTTCATTTTGGGACGCTAGGACTCGAACCTAGATAAACGGAGTCAGAGTCCGTTGTCCTACCATTAGACGACATCCCAGTCTGAATATGGAGAACAGTTATTTTAGTAATTGCTTAATATTTATTTTTGCGGGAGATGGAGTCGAACCACCTATCTTCGGGTTATGAGCCCAACGAGATACCGTTTCTCTATCCCGCAATTTTGATTTTGGGGAACTAGGATTCGAACCTAGACTGACGGAGTCAAAGTCCGCTGTCCTACCGT
>JBBABP010000035.1:0-12150 GCA_041657585.1 Candidatus Absconditabacterales bacterium
AGACAATCAAGAATAAATATATTTAACGCAAAACAAAACATGTTTCAAAACATTTCAGATTCAAATATATCTGATAATACAAATGAATTAGAATGATTAATTAGTTTACTAAAAACACAAATACATAATCACAGATGAATGAAAAAAGAAAGATTAAAAAAATTTATTATTCAACGATTTTATAGTAGAAATTAGAAAAATGTAGCACACAATTTTAGCCTTTTAGCCATATTTTCCTAAATAAATTGGAAAAAGCAAAAATAATTCTAATTTAACATATTTTATTTTTTAAATTTATTTTAACTATGACTAAAGTATGATTAGAAGAATTACATTCTTCATCTGATGAATTAAATTTATCAGAAAAAACATTGTCAGCTTTTAAAGTTGATGATAAGAAAGTACAAGAGGTAAAAGAGGAATATCAAAAATTAGCTATTTCTGCTTTAACTATTTGTTGTACTTGTGATTAATATTTTTAAATGAGTAGTAAATAGATTATTATTTATTACTCATTACTCATTTACTTTTTAAATTATATAAATATTGATATGTTTAATTCAAACTATTCAAAAAAAAATTTATTTTGGTGAGAAAAGCCTAATAGATTATTAAATAATATTACTGAATTTAAGAAAAACAGTAAAGTATTAGATTTATGAACATGAGAATGAAAAGATTCTATTTATTTAGCAAAATTATGATTTGATGTTACTGGAGTAGACATATCAAGACCATGAATAGATAAATTAAATAATATTATAAAGCAAAATAAACTAAATGTTAAAACAATAGTTGAAGATATAAGGAATTTTGAATTCAATGAAACTTATGACATTGTTTTGTGTTTTACAGTTTTACAATTACTTAATTTGTATGAAATAAATGAAATGATTAAAAAAATCCAAGATCATACAAATACTAGTTGAATAAACATAATTACTTCATTTACAAAAAACAATCCAAATAAACAATGTCCGTATACAAATAAAGATTGAACATATCAGCAATATTATCTATTTGATAATAATGAATTAAAAAATTATTATGAAAAAGATAAATGGAAAATTTTACATTATGATGAATACGAAACTCCATATCATAAACATTGAGATATTGAAGAAGAACACAAACATGAAATGGTTGCAATAATAGCTAAAAAAACATAATTGTTAAACACATTTTTTACTATATAATTACAAATTATTATGAATAATATTGAAAAAAAAATAATTATTACAGCTTGAATAATTATTATTGAAAATAATAAAATATTGCTTGTAAAAAGACCAAGTGATACTAAAGCTTTTCCCAATTCTTGGAGTTTCCCTTGATGAAAATTAGAGAATTGAGAAACCCTTGAACAATGTGCAATAAGAGAATGTCAAGAAGAAGCAGGTGTAACACCAATCAATTTATTAAAACATTCTTTTTATGAATATGATTGAAATACATATAAAACAATATCTCATTTATTTACTTGAAACATAGAAAAAAATATACAAAAATCAGAATATGTGTCTTGGTTTACAATTGAAGATTTAAATAATCTTGATATAGCTTTTGATTATAAGCAAATTATAATAAATGAACTAAATAAATAATCTTATCCGACTATTGTCAGATCTTTTCTCCCCCCAAAAGCTCGTTATCACTCGCAAAAAAAGTTTTTGGTTTATTGTAGAAAATCATCTATAATAGTGAAAATCAACAAAAACAAAAAGTAGGCGTAAAGTGTCGTTGCACTTTATTTTTCTTCCATTGCATTACAGAAAAATAACCCTTGCCTAACAGCTTCTATGCGGTTCGCTCGTTGCACTTCGCTCTCCCATATCCCGCAGTACTGCGGGATATCTCATAGAAGCAAACGTTAGGCGACATCTATCTTCTGACTCTAAAAATAAAGCGGTACTTTTTTTTGATTTTCAAGAAAGGGGGAGTTAAATGGGAAGTAGAACTTGACTTTTGAAGCAAAATACATAAATACTGATTATGAATCCAACTTTAATTTTTAAATTCATTCAACTATGAAATTAGTATCATCAGAAAACAAAGAGCGAGAAGACAAACAATGATACAGTAAAAAAATTTTGCTCGATGATAAAGAATTGAACAATCCATGAAGTTTAGTTCAAATGATAAAGATTAAGGCCTGAGAAACGGCTGAATCACATCATCACAAAATTCAAACTGAAATTTTTTATTTGTTGAATGAAAATGGATATTGGATTGTGAATGGGGAAGAAATTCATCCAAAAGTTGGAGATACATTAGTCATAGAGCCGAATGACAAACACACTGTAATCAGTAGCAAAACTCAAGATTACATCTATCTCGCATTCAAAATAAACTATGACAAAGACGATCTTTATCGAGATTAATTCAGTATTTATAGTTTCATAACTATTTTCAAATTTTCCCCGTTTCAAATAAGAAAAGAAAATCAAAAAAGACATATCTCGTTTAAAAGAAGACGCAAGCCTCACTTTCAAAGCTCGGTCACTTAACAGCTGTTAATGTACATCCCGACCTAAATAAATTTCAGCGGAAAGTCGGGACGTCCACAGAACAGCAAACGTTGTCTGTCATATCCCTACTACCGAAATAAAGAAAATAAGAGGGGCTTCTTCTTTTAATTTAGTTTAATTTTTTTTAGAAATCAATTTTTTGCAAAATTTTCAATTTTAGCTATAATTAAACAGAGTTATTTATGTAGGGTATAATAACAATGAATGAAGATATAAACAAAAAAACACTTATTGATCAAAAAGAAAATAATGAAATTTTTCCTGATTTTAAAAATAAGAAAGGTGATTTATCAGAAACACTTAGAAAGTGAGTAGATAAAGGTAAGATAAAAGTAGAGCTTGCTGGCAAAGAATACGAATTAGAAACCACTTCATATGATTTTGAATATCCAGAAAGGATTCAAAAAGAAACTGGGATTTTGGGGTATAAAAGAACTATAATTGATGTCTCAAAACTAAAAGAAGACAATGGAAATAAAATAGATAAAAATTTAAAAGATAACCTTATTACTAATTTATGCCTAGATATATCTAATGGGGAATATCCAAATAGATGCTTCACTCATATTTTTGGTGCTTATATTTTAGCTTCAAAAGAAGAAATTAGAGATAAATATTTAGATGAGTTTAAATCAAAAAGTTTTTTTCTTCAAAAAATTTACGATATGAATAGTATAAATAAAGAAAATCATTTTTCTCATAGAAATGAGAATCATAAAAATAATTTATTGCTTATCAATAAGGAAACAAATTCTCGTGAAGATGAAGCATGGCAAAGTAGTTTAAGTACAACAAAATACAAAGATTACCTTATTAAAGGAAGCCAAAAATGCGCTTTGTTAGATTTTAATGTCAATACATTTTTTTGGTGGGAAGAAGTAAGTAATTCACCCGATTTTTGTTTTGGTTTCAGTATAAAAGATAATTTTTTAAAAGAATATCTAGAAAAATCCGCTAAATATTTAATTGATAATAATATTCGTATATATTATCAAAATTTTGAACTTGCGGATATGAAAGCGATATTTTTTAATCTAATATTAATGGATAAAAATTTTCAAAAATTATTAGACTCAAAAGAAGAACCAACAGAAGAATTAGTTAAAAATACTATTAATGACATCATTTTATCTTTGGAATCAAAATTTGGGTTTAGTATGAAAAAATACAATCCTAATAAAGAAGAACGTGATGATGATAAAGATATTGAGATTGTTTTCTTTAAAATAATTGAAGAAAATATTAATTTCCTTTACAAATCTATTAGATATAAATATGATACATCATCACTTCCTATAACAAATATTCCAATTTTTATTAACCATGATGAAATCCCTCAACTATCTTGGGGGCATGCTAAGTATGCTCATTTTTTTAATCAGAAAGGGTTTAATTTTTTTGAATTCAAACACGCAGATCATTTGCCATCAAAAGAATAATTTATCTTTATGTTAATTTAATTTAGAAAGAAAGAATCCCTTCTTTTTAAAGAAGTAAATAATTAGGGTATACGAACAGACAACAGCGACTACCGTCCATCCCTCCTTTAAATTCTTCGGAGGTCGGGATATCCAGCGAGCGGCAGACGTTAGACACTCGAAGAATTTAACTCTTTGATGTGTGATTTAAAGTTTTCTATTTCATCTACCATCTTCTTACCAAAACCGCGAAATTTAAGCAAGTCTTGTTTAGAATATTGAAATAATTCTCCTACAGTATTAATTTCTGCTGATATCAAAGCATTTTTTGCTCTTTGACTTAATTCAGCAACTTCTATGATAGGTTTCATAGAACTTTCTTTAGAGATATTTAGATTTTCAATTATAGGTCCACTATCCAAATCTCAAGAAATCATTCTTGACAAAATTTGCTTCATTGCTGCTTTTCTTATTAGTCTTATTCTCCTATGCCATAGATCCATTTTATTTGCCAATTCTATTGGGTCTCATCATTTTATATAATCTGATATTACTTTAGTCCGTGTATTATTTAGATAACAATATGGGATCATATCTTCTATAGGTATTTTTTCTCATATCCGAACAGAATTTACTTGTTTTTCTATTCGTTCTTTATCTCGTAAATATCTAGGCATTTCTTTAAACTCTGGATTAGCTCTAACTTTTGCCCCTAATTTTTTATATTCATCTATTAATGATTTATTTTCTAATCTAAAATTTTTTATTAATGCTTTTTGTGCTCTTTTTATTGTATATTTCGTATTTTCATATACAATATCAGAAGACCATGACATATGCACTTTCACTAAATTATCTATTTCTTCAAGTTTCTTTCTATTTTTGTCTATGTCAAAATTCTTTCATTCTTTCTCCATTTTTTTATAAAAGTTGTTTATTTTTTTGATAGCTTCCATGTGTTGAGAATCATATAAATTCATTTTTTCTTTTTCTTCCATTTCCATAATTTTTTGTAATTCCATAATCTTACAACGTAAAATTGTTTTTAAATCTGTGTATCTATTTACCATCTCTTGTGAATTTTCTTGATCTTCATTTTTCGATTTTAAATTTTTTTCTTCCATTTTTTATAAATTTAAAAATTAAAAATAATAACAATATAATTATACTCCCCCCCCCAATTTGTCAAATTTTTTGCCACTTTTTTTGAGCAGTCAAGAACCGAGATTTCTGATTTTTTTTGAAAAAAGTTCGAGAAAATTGAGAAAAGCGTGAGATTTTTTACTTGATTTTGATGAAAAATTGGGAATACAACCATTAACAAATTCATATCAAACTCTCTCTTATCATGGCATGTCACAAATACCTACCAAAAATGTCGTGAAAATAACGAGTCATTAAGCAACTTCCATAGAAATAAAGACACAAAATGTCGTGAAAATGACTTGAAAATGTCGTGAAAAAACATATGACATATCATGTTTGCTTTATAACAAAATATTCAGATGATCAAAAAACATGAAAGACAAAACTTGCTTGTAAAAATTCTAAAGGATAATGGTAATTTACAAATCTCTGATTTTTCGCCGATATTGAAAAAATATAACATAGATGTAGACGATAGAACTATCCTCAGAGATCTAAATGATTTAATAGATCAAAACTTTATATCCAAAGAAGGAATAGCTAAAAGCACCTATTATTATATTGCCGATAGCAATAAAATCTTTGAAAATATAGATGTAGAAAAATATTTTACGAAAGAGTACGAAAAAAGAAAAGTACAGGAAAGTTTCAATTTTGAGATATTCGACTCTTTGCAAAAAGATATATTTTCTCCTGCAGAAGAAGAAAAATTACAAGACCTACAAGCCAAATTTATCAAAAATATATCAAAATACGACAGTCAGACACTTATCAACAAAGAATATGAAAGGATAATGATAGAATTTTCTTGGAAATCATCAGCGATTGAAGGAAATACCTATTCACTTCTCAATACAGAAGCACTCATCAAAGACAATATCAAAGACGAAACCAAGACTCCAGAAGAGACGCAAATGATATTAAACCACAAAGATGGATTTAATGAGACAATCCAAAATAAGGATAGATTTTTGCATCTAAAATACTGAGATATAGAATATATTCACTCAGTTTTGACAAAGAAGTTAAGTGTCACAAAAAACATCAGAAAACATGGAGTAGGAGTTACTGGAACAAAATATAGGCCATTGGACAACGAATTTCAGATAAAAGAAGCGCTAGAAAAAACAACCAAACTCATAAATGAAAAGAAATCGTTTTTTGAAAAAGCATTTATAGCGTTGATACTAATTTCTTATATTCAACCTTTTGAAGATGGCAACAAAAGAACAGCAAGAATGTTTACCAATGCAATACTTTTGGCACACAACTCCATACCTCTTTCATATAGGATTATCGATGTAGTAGAATATAAAAAAGCAAGCATTTTATTCTATGAAATAAACAATGTTTCTTACTTCAAAAATATATTTATAGATCAATTTGAAGATGCAGTAAATAATTATTTTAATTAACCAAAAATTAATAAAAAAAATAACCAAATAACATTAATTTAATTTAGAAAAATCCCTTCCAAGTAATGAAGTAAGGGATACGAACAGACAACACGCACTATCTGAACATACAAAGTACGACGGACTAGTACGAAACGTTAGAGAACATCTACTTTTTGTTTAAAATAAGGAATCGAGAATGGAGATTTTTTAGAAGAAAATAGAACTTGATTTTTTAGGTTAAAAGAATATACATATATGTATATATAAAAACAAATAATTCATTTTTTTTATATCTTTTATAATTAAAACATGAAAACACTAGAAAGAGATTTAACAAAATTAATAAACGAACTAAAAAAAGAGTGAGTTACTGTTATTATTGAAGATGCTAAAGAAGATATCCAAAAAACAATTGTAGCAGGATGTCGTGGTGGTTGAGGATGAAGTTGTAGTTGAGCATGTGGACAAGGAGGATGAGGAGGATGTAGGATTGCAGAAAAAACAGGAGATAAATTTATGGCAAAAGCTGCTTAAAAAAATAGATAATTAAAGGAGTAGATAAAAATACTCCTTTAATTTATTTTATAAAAAAACAAATATGATCTATCCAAAATATCAAGAAAATTTTATGATAGAAGCTATTCCTGGACATTGTAGTACAGCTTGTTTTATGTGAATATTGAATTATTTTTGGTATACGCAATTTAATATGAAAGACACACGAGATATAATAAAAATAGCCAAATTATGAAAATATAATTATGGAGACGGATTAGATGAAAAAGAAATAGCATATGCATTACACAAGTTATGATTTGATATATCAATATATACAGACATGACAGAAAAAGAATTTAATGAATACTTAAAGAATCCTTTAAAAATAACAAAAAAAACAACACCAAAAAAATATCAAAAATATATTAAATGAAACTATCGAGAAGATGGGAATTATAATCCAACAAAAATAGATCTTACCGATGTATCTATTTTTCAAAAAATACGTAAAGAAAAAAACATTCATCTCTATTTTAATAAAGATATTGAAAAAGAAATTAAGAAGACCCAATCATCTGAAACGCTCTTCATTATATGAGCAAATCGATATACATTATTTAATGAGAAGGAGGTTGCATGAGAAAGCGGATGACATGTTGTACTATCAAAAGGTATAAAAAAAAATGTATTTGAAATATATGATTCATGACCGCAAAAGAATCCGATCTTTATTAAAAAAGAAAGAGTAATAAAAGCTATGAAAGAAATGTGACCATATATTTTTGTGAAAGTAAGCCCAAGAAAATGCTAAGATACAACATATTAACCAAATTTTTTTTGAAAGATAATGTCCTTATAATAACTAATCCTACGCAATCGAAAAAGATCAAAATATGATATTCTAAACCATATTATGATTTTTTTGTATTCTGTGAAAAACAAATCTTCATATGAAAAACTGACATTAAAAGCTTTAATATACCAAAGGGACTTTTGACTATTTTAACATATTATAATTTTTTTACAGAAGAAAAAAATACATGAAGTGAGACTCTTTTTTTTAACGAAATAACATACAATCCATCAAAGACACTAACCTCGCTATCTAAAAAAGAAATGGATACTATTTACAAAAAGATAGAAGAATGAATACCAAAAAATATAAATAAATGATACAAAGTACATAAAAAGACCATAGAAGAACCAGAGATAAAAATAGATAACAGCACACTAAATACGCTTCATTCTGAAAGATTAACCAAGAGAAAGAAAACATATAATAAAGAAGAAATATTATGAATAATAAAAACTATTTTCTGAAAAAGGGAGGAAAAAAAACTATTTAATATCAAAAGAAGTTTCTTTAAATATGGCAGTTGATGAGGTTTATATAGTATTTATCCGATCTTAATAACCAGATATGATGAAGTAATAATATATGATCATTTTCGTTGAAAATTTTTCATAAAACAAAAAAAATGAATATATCAAAACTTTATAAAAAAGTGATTAATATCGAGCGTTATGAACTATTCATCATATAACTATTTTCTAATACTTACATCTCATTATAAAGAAGTATTCTCCAAATATGGAAACAAGTGATATAAATTGCTTTTTTTAGAATGTTGAGAAATTTCATTCATGTTTAGACTACTCTGTTGAGAAAAAAAGAAACCACATGTAGAAATACAAGGATTTTATGATAAAGAAATACAAGATATAATAAGCAATCAGATCTGATTACAGCAAGGAAACGAATTTTTACCGCTTCATATTTTAGCAATTTCTGATTAACATGTTTATTATTCTCCATAAAAAAATATTTTTCTATAAATCATGATGATTAGTGCATATCCAATGAGATCACAACAAAATAAATGAAAAGATTCAGCAGACATATCCAAAAATCTCATGAGAAAACCTTTTTTTCAATTATTTTTTTACATGAAAAAAAATATCTACCGACACTGATATAAAAATCATAGATAGCACAAGGGAGAAAACATTCATCATTTCAAAAAAACTCATAAAAAAAACTGGTATATATCATATATTAAAACTCTTATTTGGTACAAACAAAGAGGTATTCAAAAAATTAAACAAGATACAGCATATCGATCTTTTTGGAGATAAATGAAACATTACATATAAAGAAGAAAGAATTGATAGTAAAGAATATCTATTAAAAGAAAGTATATATATTAATGGGTACAAAAAAAACATATTTCATGAATATTATTCGACATATTCATATGAAACAGGGAAATATGAAGAGATGAATCTTTTTATAGAAAACAATAACAAAGGGATTGATAAAAACAAAAGAATAGCAGAAAAAAAAGCAATTTCTGAGGCTATAGAAAGAGTTTCAGGAAGTTTACAACCAAAAAAAATGGAAACATACACTACAAAAGAAGACATCATAAGTTCTCCCTATATCTATCAAAAAGAATTCATAAAGAAAAAGAAAAAAATAAAATATTGTAAAATAAAAGAAATATTTTGAAAGAATACTGCTTTATGTCCATCAGAGATTTTATTTTATCCATACAAATGAATCATCAACTCACGAAAATGAAACTCTAATGGAATGGCCACACATATAAATACAGATCAAGCACATAAAAACTGAGTATATGAAGTAATAGAAAGAGATTGATTTATCCTTATGTGGTTATTAAAAACGGGGATCTATAAGATCACGCATACTTCTTTATCTCAGGAAACAAAAAAAATCATACAAGCATTTGAAAAAAAGGGAACTAAGATACATATATTTTTGATTGCATTCGATAACCCAGTACCTATCTGTTTAGTATGATACGAAAAAGATCAAAAAACAATGTTCGGATTATGAATAGGAGATACGATAGAGATAAGTATTCAAAAAGCATTACAAGAAATAAATGAAAACAATTATAATATAACCAAAAAAAATATACAAAAAGATATTGTTCTTTATCATAACCGATATTAACTTCAAGAAAAGAATAGAAACAAAATACAATGGTTATTCCAGTTAAAACCACTTCACAAGAAAGAAATAGAGTCACTATATAAAAAATCTATGTCATTAAAAAAAATAATTGCATATTATAAACAAAAATGAATTACTTTTTTTTCTTATACATATCAAAACAACATCAATACTATTTTTAATAGAAAAACCATAAGAATAATATCTAAAGATATGGTACCAATATGGTTTTGAAAATGAATTCCTAAAGAAATATTACAATCAAAAAGAATGAAACAACGAAAAAAAGAATGAAATTGAATAAATTTTGATATACATCCACTTTGATAAACTATTATACTACAAAACATATTATAAATTCTTTTAATTTTACCTTTTTATGAACGATATAATGAAAACAATTTTGGTTGACGCTTGGGACACTTTTTTTACTACAGAATGAATTTGCCAATAAATGTATCAAATGTTGGAGAATTATTCAAATCCAAAAATCATTGTCACAAACGCAAATGATGAACAGATAATTGAGTTTGGAATAGACAAATCTCCATACGAAATATTTACATTAAAACACAATCCAGATAAAATTGATCCAGTATATTTTGATTCACTATTTAAAAAATTTAATCTGAATAATGAAAGCGTAATATATTTTGAACATTAGATGCAGTAAAAGGCGCACAATCTATTGGCATAAAAACATTTCATTACGACAAGGGCAAAAAAGATCTAGTTACATTGAAACAATTTATAGATAATAATTTGTAAAAAAAATAATTGGCAATTATTTTTTTTTACTATTTTCTTTTATTTTGCTCAAAAATTTTTCATATCTTTTTTGATAAAGTTCTTCAATTTTTTTATTTTCCAAATTTTGTTTTAAAGAAACTTTAGAAATCTGAATCAGATCAATAAGTTCAGCATACAAATGTTGATCTCAATTTTCTAATAACTCCAAACATTCAATCAAATGATGTTTGAGTTGTTCATTGGCAAATTCTTTATTGTGCCATTGTGGAAAAGATAATAATTTTCCATAAAAATCTTCCATCGATACTGAAAAGCTAATAAAGTTTTAATTTTTATAAATCACTCAGTTTAAATAATTTTTCAAAACTTTTTCGCTAGGAAAAAAAATTGGTTTTGGTAAATTATTTAAATCAAATCGTTCTCGTTTTGTAATTTCTTCTGGTTCCATCACTTGCGGTTCTCATTGAAAATCTTCACACAAAAATCCAATAGTCACAAAATGAGCATCAGTAACTATATCATTTGATATACTTATTCAAGTTTCTTCCAGTGTTTCACGATAAATTCAATCTTCAAAACTTTCTCCAAAATGCATTTTGCCTCAAGGCATTGTCCAAGTTCATTCTCCATGCAACTCTGAAGACGCTTTAACTGCGTCAAAATGTCTTTGCCCAAGTAAAATTTTTCAATCTTTCAAAATCATAACTCCAAATCAAACTCAAACTTTTTTATTTTCAGTCATTTTTTATTTTAAAGTTTAAATTTATTTTTAAATTCCCAACTTGCACGCCTCTTTCTTTGGTAGGCTCCAAATTTCCAATTACCAATTCCAAATATTTTTCTTTCATTTTTAATTATTTTGAAACCTTTGTAGCCCTTGAAACATTTGTAACTTTTTTTATTTACATCCACAACCAACAAATTCAACTTTATTCTCATGTCACAACAAAACGTCATAAGCCGCATTCATTTGAAAGTCAGTAGCGAAATGTCTTATAAATTCTGAATTAGCTGACTTAGATTCATCAAAATATTTTCTTGAATAAAATTCAGATTTTTTTCAAATATTATAATGACTTACTGGTCTAAGATATCACATCACACGAGTATAAACTTGACATGGAGTTCTATTAATTTCCTTTCAGTCTTTGTTGTAGAATGTTTTCATTTTGTTAATTTTTTTAGGATTTAAAAGATATGATCGCACAGCAACAGCGAGTTTTTTTTGTTAATTTTTTACAACTTTTTCAGAATATCTTTTTAATTTTTCTTTGTCATCGGTATGTTTTGTTCTAATTTCCATATTAAATTCTTCTCAAACATATCCTATTTCTTTATCGCATTTTGGGCAAAAATCATGTTCTCAAGCCACATATCAATGCTTTGGACAAACTGAAAATATTGGAGTTACTGTAACGTATGGTAATTGATAA
>JBBABP010000036.1:0-10470 GCA_041657585.1 Candidatus Absconditabacterales bacterium
ATGATCTTTAGATAGTTTTTCTATTATAGCTGTATGATTAGCTCCATTCATAAATGCGTCTATCATTATGCAACTTATGTGAACTGTTTTACCAAAACTTGAAGAATTGACTGAACAATGAGAAGTTTGACAACAAAAAATTCAACAATATACGAGATATCTTAGCGTCCCATTAGCGTTTTTGCAATCTATAGGTATGGTGTTTTTTATAAATTATCTTTTGTGAGGTAATGTGATTAGTACTGCCTTACCAAATGTTATAATGACTGCTTTGGTAATGACTATATGATCTGTTCTTTTGATGTGGTTGGGTGAATTAATTACAGAAAAATGAATTTGAAACTGAGTTTCATTACTGATATTTGCATCTATCGTTTCTTGAATGGTACAAAAAATATATGCTGATGTCTCCGGCTCTACAAGTATTTTGTGAGTCATTGTGTTTATGCTTGTTTTGGTACTTGTCTTGATATTACTTTCTATTTTTATTCTAAAATCAATAAAAGAAATTCCAATTATATACACGAGAAGATGAAAAGTTGAAGAATCTTCTTCTTTGCCAATTCCAATGAATCCAGTCGGTATGGTGCCTATTATCTTTTCAATAGCATTTGTGACTTTTCCATATTTATTATCCAAATTGATAACTCAGTTTCAGCCTATGAATTTAAAATTGGTTTCAATTGCAAATTGGATTGAATCTAATCTAAATATATATTCTCAACAACCATGAATTTTGGCAGTAATATTTTATTTTGTATTAATAGTTGCTTTTACGTTTTTTTATACGTTAATTGTTTTTAGTCCAGAAAAAATGTCTGACAATATCCAAAAGAGATGATGATTTGTGCCTTGAATTAGACCTTGAAAAGAAACTGCAAAATATATCAACTGAATCTTGATGCATTTATGTTTGTGGTGAGGAGTTTGATTGGCACTTATATGAGTTTATAGTTATATATTAAATTATATACCATTTATTCAAGACTTGGTCGTTGCTTTATGATCTTTGCCGGTCATAGTAACTTGATCATGAGTAATTATCATTGTTTGAGTTGTACAAGACGTTATGAACAAAGCAAAGACAGAACTATTGATGCAAAGATATGACAAAATAGATTTGAATAAAATTAATTAGGAAAGAATAATACCTGAGAATTAAATTCTGAGAATTCCAGGGAATAAAAATTAATTTGAAAATAAGAAATCTTTTCGTTGCGGAGTAAATTAAAATGTGGTTTGAATGAACTACATTTTTTTTATTTTTAAATTTTTATTTATAATAAATAACGCTTTTGTCAATCTTTAGTCGTTGTTTAAAGCTATTTTTTTGACGAAAAATGTCTTTTTGGGTATAATTTATTTAAATATTAATTTAAATTAAAATAATTTAAAAATTAAATATAAAAAATGAAAGAAAATTCAAAAAATTATTTAATCTGATTTATGATTTTGATGTGACGATTGATGTTTATTTTTTTGGATGGAATTTTTGCAGGTAGCCAAAAATTAAATAAAAATGTGTCTTTGGTCGAAAATTCTATTGATCAAATAATTCAGCAAGAGTCAGAACAATCAATCAATCAGTATCAACTCTTGACTCAACAGAATCATCCTTCCGCAAATGTTTCAGATTTTGATACTTCAAAATTAACTGATGTTTCGAAAAAGTTTAATGAAGATATAAATGTTTTGGAAAAATTATATCAAAAAAATTCTAACTTAGAAATATTAAAAGTTTTGATAGAAAGATTGATCCAGGATTATCAATTTGATAAGGCAAATGAATATGTAAAAATTTTAATAAAAAATTTTGATTATCAAAGTATTGATCCGAATTTATATATTTATCTTAAATTTAACTCTCAAGATATTTCTTTTGCTAGTGATGATAGTATAGAAAATATTTTGCCAACAATTCAAGATTACAAAGATAAATGATTGATTTCCGTAGATAACTACAATTTTTATCAGTGATTGATTAAAGTTTGGTATCAAGATTATTCGTCAGCAAAAACTTATTTTAATGCTTTAACAAATCCGATTTACAAAGATTTTGTTGTTTGATTTAACAAAACTTTAGCTAGTTTCAATTCATCTCAAAATATTCCCACATATTATTTGGATTGATTGATTAGCTTGAATATGATGAAAAATTGATATTTTGTAATTGCAAAAAAAATAGCATTAGATGCTTTGTCGAAAGATGAAAATTATATATTACCTTATCAAATTTTAGCTTATTCTAATTTTTTAACAAACAATCGAGAGGTTGCGATAGAATATTTTTCTAAGCTTTCTGAATTTGATCAGACGAATAAAGATTTGTATCAGTTTTTGATTTGAGCTTGTTTTTACCGACTTGATGACAACCAACAATCTATGCTTTATTTATCTCAAGTGAAAATTGATGTTTTGCAAACAGATGTTTACAGATATCAAATTTTGAATTATATAAAATGAGAAGATGAAACAAATCTTGTTCGCACTCGACAAAAAATGTTGTGACAAAAAGATATTAATATTTCAGATTTTTATAATTTATTTTATAATGTTTTTTATAAACCATTTCGTAATTGATCGCCATTTGCAATCTATCGTGAGAATTTTCAATTAGTTAGTATGTATTTAAATTCTTGCGATAATTTATTTACTTGATGAAATGATGTTTGTGTGTTGGGTCATGTTTGAGAAAATTTGGCTAATCAAAATTTGTCTTCAGAAGAATCTCATCTTTTGTCGTTATCAAATAAATATTCACAATCTTATATATTTCATCTGTTAGGTGATTTTTATTACCAACAGAAAAATTTTAGTAAATCAAAAGATTACTATTTGAAAGCTATAAGTATTTGTGATGAAAAAAATGAAGAAATTATTTTGCAAGATAAAATAAATGACATATTGGGAATTGGAAATTAGGAATTAGGAATTGGAATATTAGTGGAAAGGTGAAAGGAAAAAGGTGAAAGGAAGATTTGGAATTGGGAATTTGTAAAAGTTTTATTGTTTTATATAAATATGGGACGAAATAAAAAAAGAAAAAATCTGATTTTAGTTTTTGTTTTTGTATATTTATTACAAAATATTTTTTCTTTTTCTGTTTATGCTATCAATGAAAAAGTACCTGTAAATTGTGAAAGTAGCAATATTTGTTGATCTTCTTCCGATGAATTTAATCTGACTTTGAATTTTATGCAAGATATTTTAAATACGATAAAAACTATTTGACCACAATGAGATTGGCTTGGTAAATATGTGAATCCAAATTGGTTTGATTGAAATAAATTTTCCCCGCCTGATATGAGTTTGATATGAGAGTGATCAAGAAATATTTCACAAAAAATAAGTACGTCTATTGCCGATCTTGCAATTTTTACTGATTTTACCAATCGATGATGAATAAAAGATGAAAGTTTGTGAATAATAATTCTTGCAAAAAATAAAATATTTCTTAGAGATCGAAAAAAACTTGAAGAAATGGACAGAAAAATAACTGCAAAAAAATATGAATTATGAGTTTGATGATGATGGTATGCCAGTATTAGTCAATCTAATTTGAAATTAATTAATTCTATTATAGCAAAATATGTTTCCAATGGCTTGTTGATAAGATGAGAATTGGAACAATGAATTTGGTATCAAGACGTGACTTCAATGTTAACGAGAATAAATTCAGCTTTAAAATCTTTTTTATTCGTTGGTAAAATTAGTCAATTTGATCACGCTGGATTTGTAAGATGAATAAATTGAAAATTTACATTAAAATTTAATTTTGATACAATACAAAGAATGGACGATAACTATTCTTGTGCAAGTTGAATCTGAAATAATAAATGCAACACTTCATTGGCAAAATTTAATGATAATATAAAATTAATTACCCAGGCAACTAAAGATTGATCTAATCAAGCACTAAAAACTATCAAAGATGCATCACAAAGATTTGCGGAAATTTTTACCCCATCAGATAACCAAGAATATAAAGATAGAGAAAAAGAACTCTTGAATTCTTATTATTGAAATAGGCAAATAAGAATCGAGCAAACATGAAATTTTTGGAAAAAGGTTTTTAATAAAAGAATTGATCCAAATGTTGATAATGGATGATTGGAATCTTTGACTCCATGATTACAAAATCGATGAGAATCTATTTTAAACGTTTATAAAACAACGGCAAGTTTTTTTACTTGAATATTTAGTTCTCATGAAAAATTTTCTGACGCAATAATAAACTATCCTTCATCTAATTCATTAGATCAAAAATTTTCTGATTTATTGAAATCGCAAATGCAGGAAGTTTTGGATAATCAAAAATCTGATCAGGCTTTTGCTAGTTTGAGTGAAATAAAAGATATAACTTTTAAATTTAATTTGATATGAATTCAAATAGCAAATATCAAAAATGTTGTTTGAGGTAAGGATAAAAAAAAATCTCTGATATATAATTTGTGAAAATCTTGCGAACTACAATGTTCAAATGTTTGATGAAAATGTCGGTATTAATTTAAAATAAAATATTCTTCTTTATTATTATAACGAAAAAATGTTTAGAAAATCCATCAAAAAAATCTTTATTAAGCTGATTGTATGATCTGGATTTTTGTCGTTAACATTTTTTGGTTTATCTGTTTGCGCCAAAAATTATTCAGATTTAAATTCTTATATAACTAAAATTAGTGGTAAATTTTATAAGTTTGATGCAGATAATATTTGAAATAAAAATTTGAACATAAAAATGCTTATAAAAAATTATTGCGAAACTCTTTTAAGCGTCGACGATAAGCTAACTTATAATAATTCTATTTATAATCCACAACAATCTGCTTTTGTATATTTGCTTTGTTTAAATGTAGACCCAGGTACAGTCGATGATAATTACAAAAATTATTTTAAAAAATATTCCTTTCAACAACTATGACTTAGTTCAAAATATGATTCTGAAAATGACACTTGAAAAATGGATTCTTGTAATCCTGGATTTATGCAAAACGATTGCGATATACCTAAACTAACTTCAAAATTATTTAATGATTTGATAAATGATTATGTAAATGTGAAACAAACGAGTATTTACTGATTGATGTTTAATGCTGATAAGGATGAAGATTATTATAAACAAATTGATTCTTTTTCTGAGCGTTATTTTGGTGGTTTACAATTGTGTAGTGATAAGAAACGTTGATATGAAAAAACTTGTAAAATTTTTATAAAATATTTGAGAGGCGTTCAAAAAAATTTAGACAACGTCAAAATATTAAATATTTCTTTGACTGGCATAATTCAAAATGTTAATAGCAGTGAATGCAGTATAGATAACAAAAATTATGATATTCTTGCTTGTTGATTATTTGGAGATAAAGATAATTCTTTGCTTTCATTTATTAATCTTTTGTACAATGAAATTTTTTATTATCGTTTGTTTGTGGATTATTATATTTTAACAGCTCAAGAATATCCTCAAATTTTGGAAGATACATATAGTCGAAATACTTTGCAAAATCAACTTGAAAAAAAAATAAGTCAGATAAGCAATCAGTTAATGCGATCTGAAAAAGCAATATCTTTGTCTATCAAAACTTTGCGTGACAATTATGTCGCATTTCCTTTGCATATTTGATTTTTGATGTATTATGAAGATTTGAATTGATTTTGAAATCAACTTGTAAAAATAGTAACTCCGATGTACACTTTATATGATAAATTCAGAAATGTACAAGAAAAAAATTAATCAGATTTTTATTCTAATATTTGTTGTATTAGTCGGATTATTTCAATCTCAATCTTTTGCCACAAATACAATGTTTGATTTTCTTTCATCAACTACAAAACAATCTAAATCAATTGATGAACTAATTGTTTGAGATGCCGTTACTGTGGATTTATATAAAAAAAATTTGGATATAATAAAAAATACTGAAACGGTTTCAATGAATGACGGTACGAAAAAGATTTTGGAATATTACAATTTGAACTTTCCATATTGTAATATAAAATGATCTGACGTGATAAATATTTTGTATAACGCCAATTCTTCTTTTTACAATATTTTTCAATCGACAATATTAAACTGAACGTCAAAAAAAGTTGATTTACCAACAGATGAAGAGATACAAAAAAGTTATAAAAAATTTTTAGTCTGCAATGGCACAACTAACCAAACTTATAATTTAAATAATCAATCTGACATAGAAAAAAAAATAAATACTTTGTATCAGCAATTTTCTCAGAATAAAAATAATTTACAATCTTTCAATCAAAATAATTTTGGCGACGATTTATTTTGGAACGGAAGTTTAGACGATAGTGATTATGATTTGATGATTGATATAAATAATATCGGAGATCTGTTTTTCCAATCTTTTAAACCCGTGACTGAAATAGTTTTTTATTCTTTGCCGAATATTTTAAATTGATCTAATGATTTACATTGATCTGCTGATTGAAATTGATTTGTTTATGCTAATTGAACTGATTGAAATAACAATTCAGTTTCAACTTGAAATTGAATTTCAAATCCGTGATCATCAAATCCATTATTTAGTTTTAAATCTGATCAAAATATAATAAATCAGAATTCATTATTAACAAAAATTTGATGATTAGATAATCTTTGAACAAGTAGTTTAGATAAAGATATAGATGTTTCAAATCAAACTAATTTATCACTTATTCCTTCTGATGTAAAAAATTTTATTAAAAAAACCAATGTTGATAATTTAAATTCTTTTAATATTCAATCTGATGTGATTTTATTTAAATGAGATAGTTGCATAACTTGAATAGATGAAGATTTGTCCTTACCAAATATAGAAATTTCTAAAGTAACTGTCAAAGAATATATTTCATGAGTTTTGGATTATATAAAAAAATCTGATGTTTGAAAAAAGTCTAATGACGCTTTGTTAGAAAAATTTAATCAAACTTCTGTGGCTAAAATTTTAGCAAAGGCATATACAACTACATGAACTATAAACCAAAATCAAATATTTAATACTGTTGCAAATTCTTTTATTGAAAGTGCAATGAATCAGGATTCTGATCAGACAACTAAGTGTGTCGATTCTTGTAATGATTTAAGATATGATGATAAAATTATTTGTACGATACAATGTACTTGTAAAATAATTTCTTGACCAAAATGAAAAGGTTTGGAATGAATGGAAGATATGTATAAAATTAGATTTTGTGCAGTTCCTGTGCAACAAAATTATGTGACTAGATGAAAAACTGTTTTTAGTATTGAAGAAATTTTTACTGCGATGTATGATATTTTGCAGTGATTGTCTAACGGTTGAGAAATGATAAAACATAAACAAACAAAAGAATTTTTGGATAGTCCAATAGAAATAAATTTGGCTGATAATTTTGCTTTTAATTTTTCAGTTGTTATAAAACCTTTGTTTAAACAAGCATCTAAAGATACAATATTTAAAGCAGAAACTATACTCAATAAAAATAAAATAAAAAATATCCTTAATTCGAATGATTCCTCTCCAGAAG
Source organism: Candidatus Absconditabacterales bacterium (assembly GCA_041657585.1). Classification (GTDB taxonomy): domain Bacteria; phylum Patescibacteriota; class Gracilibacteria; order Absconditabacterales; family Absconditicoccaceae; genus JBBABP01. The sequence continues at coordinate 7,504 of JBBABP010000036.1, forward strand.
AAGATAATTATAATAAATATATTATAGTTGCTGATGTCGCTTTAAATAAAGCAAATTTATTGCCCATAAATACATTATTAGATAGACAAAAAGCAATTGAGAATTTTAATGAAATAGAACGTATTTCTGTAAAATCATTTAATGAAGATCCAATTAAAACAGCTCAAAATGAAAAAATAGTCTGAATAAGAAAAACTATGACTGATTTTTTGAACTATAACGTTAGCTTTTGGACTGACGCTTTAGATAATTTAGATTCGATAAACTCTCAAGCAAATATTTTATTAAATAAAATAAAAAATTAATCAGATTTTTATTAAATTTTTATATAATTTTTTTATAAAATCTATTGCCTTTTTTCCTGTGGTGTATGAAATACTGTATAATCATAGTTTCTAATTGGTATAGATTTTGTGTAAAAAAAGTCAAAAAAGACTTGCAATAATTATTGAAATTGTTAACATCAAACCCGCTTCACTTTTTTAAGTGAATGTTTTAAGAAGTAGTTAATTAACAATAGTATAATATATTACGTTTGCTTCAAAAAAGCAATAAATTTATTTAAAAGCTAAAAATGGATGCCTTGGGTAAAAAAGAGGATGAAGGACGTAATTGGCTGCGAAAAGCTTCGGTGAGGTGCCAGTAACCGCTTGGAACCGAAGATGTCCTAATGGGGTAACCTTTCTGGTATAACCGGAAGACATTATGTCCATTACCGTGTGAAGTGAAATATCTCAGTAGCACGAGGAAAATAAATCGTAAGAGATTCCCTTAGTAGTGACGAGCGAACGGGGAACAGTCTAAACTCACTTAGTGCAAGGTTCTAGCCGTTGCTAAGTTGAGGGTTGCGGGAATATCTTGAGTTCACTAGAAAGAACTTGAAAAGAAATATTTTTTTAAAAGAAGCTTTTGAAAAGAGGTACCATAGAGGGTTATAGTCCTGTATTTAAAAATTAAATATTTTTTTTGATATCTCCCAAGTAGTGTCGAACACGTGAAATTCGGCATGAATCTAGGCCGACCATGGTCTAAGACTAAATACTTTTTTACACCGATAGCGTATAGTACCGTGAGGGAAAGGTGAAAAGAACCCCAGGAAGGGGAGTGAAATAGATTCTGAAATTTTTAGCTTACAAAGGAGTGGGAGTCCCGCAGCAATGCGAGGATGACCGCGTACCTATTGACGAATGGGTCAGCGAGTTATTAGCAATAGCAAGGTTAAGACAGTGATAGTCGAAGCCGTAGGGAAACCGAGTCTGAATAGGGCGAACATAGTTATTGTTAACAAACCCGAAGCGTTATGAGCTAGGCATGGGCAGGTTGAAGAGCCGGGAAACCGGTTTGGAGGACCGAACGGGTTGGAGCTGCAAATCCTTCCGATGACCTGTGTCTAGGAGTGAAAAGCTCATCGAATAACGTGATAGCTGGTTCTCTCCGAAATGCATTTAGGTGCAGCTTGCAATTGAGATCTTGTAGAGGTAGAGCTCTTATACGGCTAGGGGTGTCGAAAGGCATTACCAAACTGTGTTAAACTTCGAATGCTACAAGGAATATTGCAAAGTGAGACTGTGGGAGCTAAGTTTCATAGTCAAAAGGGTAACAGCCCAGATTTCTGATTAAGGTCCCTAAATATAGCTAAGTGGTAAAAGAAGTGTTTTTGCTAAAACATCCAGGAGGTTTGCTTAGAAGCAGCAATCCTTTAAAGAAAGCGTAACAGCTCACTGGACAAGCGAAAATGCGCTGAAGATGTAAGGGGGCTCAAGCTATATACCGAAATCGAAAGTCTTATAATTAATTTTATAAGGCGGTAGGAGAGTGTTCTGCATGCATTGAAGGTGTCGTGTGAACGATGTTGGAGTTTGCAGAAGTAAAAATGCTGACATGAGTAACGCCTTCTGGTAAAAATCCAGAATGCCGAAATCCTAAGGATTCCTACGCAACGTTTATCGTCGTAGGGTTAGTCGAGACCTAATTCCACACTGAAGAGTAGTGGGAGATGGATAACTGGTTAATATTCCAGTACCTATTGTTACAGTGATGTGGTAACGCATTGAGACGTGTTAGATCTTGCCAAGATTATGGTGAGTTGAGAAAGCAAATTTTTTTGAGTAATCGAAAAAGGCAAAAGTAGGCAAATCCGCTTTTGTTAATTGAGCTTGATCAAAAAGGATCTTTTCGGAGTGAATGATTCTAATAGTTTCGGTGCCAAGAAAACCCACTAAACTTATGTAATAGTAGCTCGTACCCAGATCAAACACTTGTAGGATAGTAGAGAATACTAAGGCAATCGAGACAACTAATGAATAAGGAACTTGGCAAAATAGCGGGCGTAAGTTTGCAATAAGCCCTGCCCTGCAGCAATGTAGGGCCGCAGCTAATGACGTGGGGGGGACTGTTTATCAAAAACACAGCTCCCTGCTAACTCGTAAGAGGATGTATAGGGGGTGATGCCTGTCCAATGCCAGAATGTTATGATCTCTTGTGCAAGCTCGAGGTTTAAGCACTGGTGAATGACGGCCGTAACTATGACGGTCCTAAGGTAGCGAAATTCCTTGTCGGGTAAGTTCCGACGCGCATGAATGGCATAACCATCTCCACACTGTCTTGTTCTTAGACTCGGTGAAATTACATTCCCGGTAAAAATGCCGGGTAGTTGCAGTTAGACGGAAAGACCCTGTGAAGCTTTACTGTAGATTGGTATTGGCTTGTAGTATGAATTGCTCAGTATAAGTGGGAGACTTTGATGCTTTGATTTTGGTCAGAGTTTAGTCAACAATGAGATACCACTCAATATATATAACAATTCTAACCCTGATAAATCAGGGGACAGTGCCAGTTAGGCAGTTTACCTGGGGCGGGTGCCTCCTAAAAAGTAACGGAGGCGTACAAAGGTTTGCTTGTCACGGATGGAAACCGTGATGGAAGTATATTCGCAAAAGCAAGCTTAACTGTGAGACTGACAGGTCG
>JBBABP010000036.1:10480-12055 GCA_041657585.1 Candidatus Absconditabacterales bacterium
CTTCCAAATGGAAGGGGATCCGCTCAACGGATAAAAGTTACTCCGGGGATAACAGGCTAATGGAATCTAAGCGTTCATAGCGACGATTCCGTTTGGCACCTCGATGTCGACTCGTCGCATCCTGGGGCTGTAGAAGGTCCCAAGGGTTGGGCTGTTCGCCCATTAAAGCGGGACGCGAGTTGGGTTCAGAACGTCGTGAGACAGTTCGGTCCCTATCTACTGCAACCGTTTGGTAACTTGAGATACGCTGTTCCTAGTACGAGAGGACCGGAATGGATTAGTCCCTAGTCAACCAGTTGTCATATCAATGGCACAGCTGGGTAGCTACACTGAGAAAAGGTAACCACTGAAAGCATCTAAGTGGGAAACTTGTATCAAGATTAGGTTACCCTATCGCAGCAATGCGGTATAAGATCTCCCGTAGACTACGGGTTTGATAGGTATCATGTGTAAGTCTAGCAATGGATTTAGCAAAGATATACTAATAGATCGAACGAAATTTATTGTTTTTTTGATCAAAAACGTAATATATTATTCTATTGTTAAAAAAAATTTCAGATTTATGGATTTTTTTGAAAAAAATAATTTATAAGCTTGAAATTGATTAGCTATTTGCTACATTGTATCAAAACTCTTTTTTCATCTTTAATAACGGTGGTGCTGACGCAGCTTGAGGAAACACCTGTTCTCATTCCGAACACAGAAGTTAAGCTTAAACTGGTCAATGATACTTGTACTATCAGTACTGGGAAAGTAGATTAGTGCCACCATTATTAGAGATGGAATACTCTAATGTAATTTACCACCGCAGAATTGCGGGGTAAAATATTTAAGAAAATATTTTAAGTTTTTGTAACAGAAGTAGTTAATTAACAATAGTATCAGAAAGAGATAAAGCATGGGTTTTTTTTGAAGAGTTTGACCCTGGCTCAGGATGAACGCTAGCTGAATGCCTAACACATGCAAGTCGAACGAATTTATTATCGTAGCAATACGTTTTTAAATTAGTGGCAAACGAGCGAGTAACACGTACTTAATCTGCCCTTTAGTGGAGAACAACCATGGAGACATGGCTAATTGTCCATAATCCCTACAAAATGAAAATATGTAGGGCAAAGATTTATCGCTTAAGGAGGAGAGTGCGTCCTATCAGGTAGTTGGTAAGGTAATAGCTTACCAAGCCTATGACGGGTAGCCGGTCTAAGATGATGTCCGGCCGCGATGGAACTGAGATACGGTCCATACTCCTACGGGAGGCAGCAGTGGGGAATATTGCACAATGGGCGAAAGCCTGATGCAGCGATTCAGCGTGAAGGATGAAGCATTAAGGTGTGTAAACTTCTTTTTTGGTGGAAGACGAATGACTGTACACCAAGAATAAGGGACGGCTAACTACGTGCCAGCAGCCGCGGTAATACGTAGGTCCCGAGCGTTATCCGGATTTACTGGGCGTAAAGTGTCCGTAGCCGGATATATTAGTCTGTTTTCAAATATTCTGGCTCAACCAGAAAAAGGGAATAGATACTGTATATCTAGAGATTGTTGGAGGTTAGTGGAATTTCCGGTGGAGCGGTG
>JBBABP010000037.1:0-12003 GCA_041657585.1 Candidatus Absconditabacterales bacterium
ATATCTTCTTTGTTTTTCTCTTTTTTGTTTTTAGCTAAATTGTTTACCAACTTTGCTTGATATTCGTCATAATCTATTCAATATATCTTCTCTACTATTTCCTTAGGTGTCATTCACCTTGTTTTTTCCATATATTCTTTTAGGTCCATTATAATTAATTAAAAGATTAAAAAATTAAAAGATTAAAAGACGAATGTAGCGAGACCTGCTTTAGCAGGTTTGGTAATCTAAATTTTATAATTTTTCCAAATGAAATCGCAACAAATCTTTGAGTGTTTGTGCCAAATCTTGTGAATTTAAACAAACCTGTCAGAATCACAAATTTTTGTTGTCAAAATTAAATAATTCTTCTATTGGTTTTCCAGATGAGGTAATTCAGATTCAATAAACAAGCACTCACATATTTCTTAAAATTTTGATAACTTTTTTCATTTCACTGGAATCGCTTGATCATCAATCTGACATCACAACAACAATTTTTTTTACTTTTCAAGTTTTGATATTTTGCAAATATTCATCAGATTTTTGTTTTAAATTTTCGATTATTTGTTTGAGTGCATCGTAATCATTCGTGTCGTTTCAACTACAATAATCTAATGTGGAATATGTATTTAATCTTTCTTTGTCTGTGAAATCACTACTTTCATTTTTGAACTGATTGACTCAATTTGCACTTGATAAAAACATAATTCAATCAGTATTAAATTCTATTTTTTGTTTTAAGTTATAAGATTCAACTTCTAATTTATCGTGAAGTTTTTTTAATGCTTCCAAAACAAGTAAAATTGATATTTTTTGTTGTACATTTTTTTCTCTTGGATCATCCATAGATCAACTTCAATCTGCAACTATAGTCAAATCGAACCTACCTACGTATTGTTGTTCTTTTTCATGTTTGATATCAAGTTCAAACATTTCAGGATTATCGTTTCATCACTTCAGTTGTGCTATCCCAGAAGCAACAGATCAAGAATGTAGTCTATATCAATGTTCTATATCCACTGGTCATTTTGCTTTATATTTTGGTTTGGCTCTATGAGATTTTATTTTTTCAAATAAGTTTTGGATTTCTTCCATCACAGTATTGTTTGTATTTTTGTCTTTGATATTTTGTAGTTTCTTGAAAAAGTTATTATATTCCTGTAATTGTCTAACTATTTTTTGAAATTCCTGTTTGTTTTTTGGATCAATTCACATATTTTTTACTCTATTTTCTATTTCCAATTCTTCTTGTGATTTTATTCTATTTTTTTCTTCGTAAATTTCTTGTAATCTATTTTTTAATTTTTCGTAATCTTCAGGAGATAAACTTTGTTCCAAAATATTTTTTAAACCTGGTTTTTGATCATAATATTGTTGAAATGGATTCTGATTTTTAGAATTTTCTGAATTTGAATCTGACTCTCATTTATTTTCTGGTTTATTGTTGCTGTTTCATTTTGGATTATTTCATTTATTTTGATCTTTTCATTTTTCATTATCTTTTTTTTCTCATCATTTTTTATTTTTGTCTAAAAGATTTTTTAGTTTTTTTTTAATTTTATCTTTAATTTTTTCTCATCAATTCTGATTCTGATTCTGATTTTGTTCTCATTCGTTTTTGTTTTTTCCATCTCAATTTTTATCATCGCCTTTTTTTTCTCAATCTTTATTTTCTTTTTCTCATCAATCTTTATTTTCTTTTTCAGATTTTTCGGATTTATTTTTTTCAGATTTTTCAGTAGTATCTTCTTGCAATAATTTTTGATATATCGGCTCTACATATTCCCATATATTTTGCAATCTATCGCCTAAATTTCATTGAGTAGCTTTGAATATAATTCAGTTTCTTTTTAATCTATTTATTAATTTTCTAACACTTGGATCTATTTCGCATTTTTGGTCTTTAACCATTTCCTCTCTGATGAGAGTATATAGAAATTGTAAATGTTTTGGTAAATTTGTGTAATCTGTTTCATTGAACATTTTGTCTTTGTAATTGGAATATAATGTATCTCTCAAAACTGGAATGTTGTTTGGACTGATCAAATCATTATTAACTCGTATATCTCTAAGAACATTTTCAAGCTTATGATATGATTCAGCGAAATTTCATTTTTCTTGGAATCTTTTGATTCTATCTTCGCTTATCTGTTTTCATTCGTTGCTTGAATGCAATATTTGCTCTTCTTTGAGATGTCAAAATTCATGTCACAAATCAAGAATTATTTCTTGGTCAGTGTAATTTAATTTTTCTTTCATAAGTTTTGGATTGAGAGTTATGATTGGATTTTGTGTATCTTGTAAATTAATCGACGCTGGATATTGAAGATTATTGTCAAGTACAATTTGAACATTGTTATTTTTTGCGAAAAAATCTATCCAAGGTTGATATTGGACTATATCAAAATTTTTGATTATTTCTTGATCTGATGATGGCTTGTTGAGCATAATATATTTGAAGAGATAAAACATCAAGTAGACATGCCGATCGTTATTTGAAACGGACTTATTTTGGATTGAGCTGTCTATTACGAACCTATTAGAACTTTATTTACTATATTTCCAAACAATGAATCAAATATCGTCGGCACAAGCATATTGATTTTCTTGTAAAGATTGCAATTCAACATATTACATTATATCAAGTTTTAAAACATCAAGTAGATAGTGAACATCCAGCCCTGCTACGTATTCCATTTCATGAATAAATACGCACCAATTTTTGTTTGTCATTCAAAATTCTTTTTTTTATTTCATGTCGTTGGGCTGGATCAACAAGTGGTCTTTTTTTTCGGGGATTACAAAATGTGACGGAAACCATAGCGAGAGCGGGAGCGAACAAGAAGCCAACCCAAGTCCACAGAGCAAACACCACCAACAGCACTATCGCCGGAATCGAAGTCGCCACGAATGAATCATGCATTATATTCATCTTTATTATCTTTTTGGTATGATTTTTGCTGTCTATATATACCGTAATCTCTGACTAAATAACCATCACTTGTTTTGCTAAATTCTATTTTAAATTCATTTTGTATCTCGTTTAATTTGTTATAATCAAATTTATTTGTTGTGAAACTTTGATTCACATAATCATCTCAAAATTTCTCTTTGATAAGTTCTGCTAATATCACACTATCCATTATTCACTCCATTCTCATTCATTGTTTTGCACACTCTCTAAGTATATCTGTATCTTTTGTTTCGTCTTTTGCTTGTATTTCTGTTCGCACTGTTCAATCTGATTTTTTATTCTGGTTGGTTTGCATCACTAATCGCTTTTGTTCTACCTTGCTTTTTAATTTATTATCATCCAAAAAACTTGGATACCAATCTTTATCTTTAAATTTTATTAACTGATTAACCATATGCGTGTCTTGTATTTTTGTGTTTCTAATTTTTTCTGGGATTTGTATCGCTGTGAACTGTTCTCATCTAACCTTCAACTCGATTATCTTATATTTCTCTCAGTTTAAATCTCTTTCATGTTTTTGCACTATCTGGATATCTTTTTTTTCTAATTTTTTTATTTCTCTTTTTTCTTCATCTGTTAGTCATGTTTGTATAGTTCATCATTCTATATCCGATTCTCATTTGTTTTTTGATTTATCTACTCTCTCATGATTTGACGACAAAATGTAATCAAGTAATCCATCCCCTGTTTCTATATCTTCTTTGTTTTTCTCTTTTTTGTTTTTAGCTAAATTGTTTACCAACTTTGCTTGATATTCGTCATAATCTATTCAATATATCTTCTCTACTATTTCTTTAGGTGTCATTCACCTTGTTTTTTCCATATATTCTTTTAGGTCCATTATAATTAATTAAAAGATTAAATGCTCATTATAATTATAATCAATATATAAAAAAATGCAAAAAATTAAGCATTTAAAACATCAAGTAATAATTTAGAATTTTTGATCAAAATTATCTGATTTTTTAATTTCAAAGCGTTTTTTCACAAATAAGGTCGATAGTTTCATGTGTGTTTAAATAATCATTTTCTTGATTCCAATATTGATTGCAATCTATCAATATCGTTTGGTTCAAGAATATCTAATGAATATTTATAAATATTTTCTATTAATTTTCGATATTTTTTTTTATTTGTTTTTGTGACGTGAAATTGTATTTTTTTGTCAGCAAGTATCACTCTGAATCAAAGAAGATTTATTCAATGAGAAAGTAGATTTAATTGAATTTTTGTTTTTACAACAAATAATCAGTTTTCATCTAACTTTTGTAGTAAATATGATTGGATGTATTTTAAATTTTGTTTTGTATCAACAAAAATAAAATCATCCATATATCTCAAATATATTTTTGGCTTTAAATTTTGTAATATGTAATGATCTATATCGTATAGGAAAAAATTAGCTAATAATTGCGAATATAATGCTCAAATCGGCAATCATTTATTTTTTGTTTTTCTGTAAAAACTACTTTCATCAAATAAATTATCAAAAATTGATGAGGTTTGATATGAATCTATAACAATATTGATAGCAAACTGTAAATCTGAATTATGGATATGTTTAAAAATCTTTTGTTTCAAAAAATCATGAGAAATTGAATAAAAATATTTGCTAATATCAATTTTCATATAATATAAATTATCTGATTCAAATTTATATTTTTTTAGTTTTTCTAAAAAATAAAATATTCATTTGTGCGTTCATTTTCATTTTCTAGTTGCAAAACTATTGAAAATAATTTTTTTGTCCAAAACACCATAACAAATATTATAAATCATATAATGTAAAATATGATCACGAAAATTTGGTGAATAAATATATCTTTTTTTGCTATCTGACAATATAAATTGAGTGTACAATCAATGTTGATATGTTTTGTGTTTCAAATCATCCAATATTGAAATCAGATTTTTTTCTAAATTTATATTAAAATCATAAACTTCTTTTTTTCTTTTTCTACTTTTTAATGCATTTTTGTAAGCTGCAGACAAATTTTGTATAGAAAGAAATTTCATTTTTGGGATAAAAAAAATATCGGAAATGTTCAAAAACATGCCAATATTTTTAAAACACTTTGTCTATCGAAGAACTGGTAAAATATCCTGTAATCCAGAATTCATCTGATCCATATCTATTGTATGAAATCATACAATAACTTTTATAATCAAGATTACTAAATGTGACGGAAACCATAGTTAGAGTTGGAGTTATCAAGATTTCAATTCAAGTTCACAGAGCAAACACCACCAATAGCACTATTGTCGGAATTGAAGTTGCCACGAATTTTGGATATTACCATTATTAAATATTGTTATATTTTTGTTGTATTGTTTTTGTTATTTTTAGTATTTCAACTCGTCTTTCTCATGTTTGCAAAAAAGCATTGTCATTTTTAATCTTGCCTATTTTGTAAAGGAATCTTGTCATCTCTCTTATAACCAAACAAAAATTAATAATATCGTTTATCAATGCTTTTCTTAAAGATTTTATGTACATAAATTGATACACAGATACAAGTAAATCCATAAATAATTTTTCTATTTTTTCTCTAAAATATCGTCTTTCTATTTTCGGCATTTTGATAAGCCATTGTGATACGATCATATAAAGTTCTTCTATCTTATCTTTGAGAAGAAAATTTTGTTCTTTTTTTTCTTCAAGTCAAAATTTAAATAATCACAATATTCTTGATTTTGTAAGTTCATAATCTTCAAGATCAATTTGAAAAATCCTATTGTAATAATTTCAACGAAAGTTTTTGGAAACTATGTAATTTATATTACCTAATTCATCTTTTGTTTTATCAATCAACACATATCACAATCATTTGGAAGCGAATAAGTCTAACCAATTTTTTGATGAAGATACAGGAAATCATACTTTAATATGGTTTTTATCGTGTTGAGTTAATTTCATATTAAAATATTTTGCAACAAAAAATGCCTCTTGATCAAGCAAAATTCGAAAAATTCATTTTTTTATTATTTTTAGTTTATTGGAATACAAACTATTATATTGCTCCCAAACTTTGATAATTTGCAAAAGAAAGATCTAAAAAAATAAAGTAGATAGTGAACATCCAGCCCTGCTACGTATTCCATTTAACGAATAAATACGCACCAATTTTTGTTTGTCATTCAAATTTATTTTTTGTTTTTCATGTCGTTGGGCTGGATCAACAAGTGGTCTTTTTTTTCCTGCCTTCGGTAGGCAGGTCTATCGACCTGGGATTACAAAATGCGACGGAAACCACAGTAAGAGAAGGAGTCACCAAGATCCCAACCCAAGTCCACAGAGCAAACACCACCAATAGCACCATCGGCGGAACTGAAGTCGCCACGAATAAATGCCAGTTCTTTTCAATTTTTTGTTTTATAAATTCATAAATTTCTAATAATATAATCATTATCTTTTGAAAATTCATCAAATTTGATTCAAGTATATTTTTCTATGTCTTTAAGTTTTTTTCTGATATCCTCATGTAACGACACATCTGCATCTGCTTTTTGTCACTGAAAATCTATATATTCCTGTCATAGTCAATCTTTGATGATTTCTCACAAAATAATACTATCTATTATACTTGTTGGCCTCATTCATGATTTTGCACATTCTCTTAGCACGTCTGTGTTTTCTGTTTCTTTTTTTGTATATTTTGTATATATATTTACTTTCAAAGTTCAATCAGAATTTTTTGCATTTTCAGTTTGACAAATAATCCAGTCTTTATCAATACTTTTTTTAAAATCTATATTTGGGAATCGATCATTGTCTTTATAAACTAATAATCTTTTGGCAAGTTCTATATCTTCTAATCTTTTTCTTTTAATTCATTCTGGGATTTGTATTGCCGTAAATTTTTGTCAGTTTATTTCTAAACTAACCACCTCAAATTCTGATTTTTTGCCATCTATTGTAATTTCTTTTTTTTCTTTTTTTTGGATTTTGATGTCTTTATTTTCTATATATTGTATATTTTTTATTTCGTCTTGAGTTAAATTAACCGCCACTTCTCATCATTCAATGTCCATTTTATTTTGCGTCTTGATTTTATCTACTATTTTTTTGTTTTGATCTAAAATATATTTTTTTAAGTTGATTTTTAATTTTTCTTTTGACTCTTCATGAATTTCTGGTTGTTCTGAATCGGTAATTGTAGAAGTTGATGAAAAAATTTTTTTTGAATTTTCGTCTATTTCATCATAAATTTTTATACTTTCATAACATTTTTGCCAATAATCTCACAATTGAGATAAGTTGATTATCTCTTGCGAAAGCCCTAAATCATAAAGTCAAAACAAAATTTGGTCAACATCACTATTTTGTATTTCATAATTTTTTTGTTCATCATATTTTGTGAGTACTCCGTCTATCAAATCAAGAATATTGTCAGTGTTCAGATTTGTTTGTTTTGACAAATTTGCACTTAAATTTTTGAGTTTATTTACAATCAAGGAATTTTTGTCCAATAACTGTAAATTTTCTAAGTTTCTAATTCTGTATGGATCTAAATTTGCTAATTGATAATGATCCACAAATTTGATTGTATCTTTTGGAAACTTATGTTCTTCTACTAAAATATTTGATTTAAGTTCAGCTTCAGAAATGTCTGACATTTTTGATGAAAGTAATTTTATGTCTTCATCAGATTTTGATATAAATCATTCTGTTGAAAAAATTTTGATCAAAATCAGTCTGTCATTTTTTGGATAAGCTCAATTTGACAACCAGCTAATTATTTTGGACTTTATAAAATCTCAAAAATCTTTGCCAGATTCTTTGAATCATTTGAACAAATTTATAAAATTACCCAACTCCAAAACTGCTTTTTGTAAAAAAAGATTTGATTTGTTAGAAATTGACTGTCATTCTCATTTACCCAAATAACTATCCTCTATTTTTTTAATGCAGTAATCAATAAAAACAAAGGTCAATTCTCATCTACTAAACTATTCTCTCACACTCAATAAACAAATCATTGCTTTTCCATAAGATTTGATAATGCCAAATCGTATGTTTCTTCTGGTGGTAAATATTTGACTTCTATTCAAGTAAACAATCTAATTATTGCAGGATCTGTTTCTTGTCTGTCTGGATGTTTTTCTGATTTGATGTTGGCAGTAGCTATAAGCGATGTTGTCAAAAGTTTATATTTCTGATTATTATCTTCCTGTGGTGAATAATATTTTCAGGGTTTGAGTGTGAACAAGTGTTTGATTCTCATAAGAACATCGTTTGGTATAAGGTCTATTTCATCAATAACTGGGACATTGCCATCAACAAATGCTTTCAACACTTTACCAAGCTGTGTGTATGTTTGAGTTCATCATTTATCATCTCATTTTAATCACATTTTTGCAATAAATTCTGAAGGAGTAATCCCTGAATGTCATGACAAAACTGATACAAATTCATCTAATTCTTCTGATGTTTTTGGATTGTTTATGATTTCGTCTGTAAGTAATTTACCAGAAATTTCACTAAATCATATTTTTAATTTTTTTGCAATAGTTTTGACTGCTTGTATAGCTAAAACAGTTTTTCACGTTCCTGTTGGTCAAGTTAATAAAACATTTTTGCCGAGTAAAATATTTTCTATCGTTTCATCTATAATTTTTTGTCTTGAAGGCGTAATTACAAATCAAGTAGTGTCCAATTGTTCCTTATATTTTTTTAATTTATAATGTCTGTATGCATATGCAATTTCTTTATATTTTAGCATTTCATTTTTTTCGTTTTCTTTTTGTTCTATTCAATCTTGGATTTTTTTGATTAGACTTTGCTGTATAGGTGCGATTTGTATCTGCTTAGAAAATGATTGGACTCTAATATCGATAATTTTGTCTTTTGCTTTGGCAATTAAATCATCGATTTTTTGGACTTTGTTTAATTGTTTGTATCACTCTTTGAGTGTATCAAAACCTTCTTTTCTTTTTTGATATTCAGAAAAATAAATTTCTCTGACTTCTGGATTATTGTAAAGCTCTCTGATCCTATCTATTTCTTTTATTGTAAAATTTTGTTGCAATAAAGAGTCTAAATCTAAATCATCAATATTCTGATTCTCTGATTTTTTGTTTTGCAAATTTGAAGTAAGATTTTGCGAAGTATTTGAAGCTATTTTTTGATGTCATCTTTTGAGATGATAAAAAATTTCTTTTTCATTTTCTGGTAAATTTTTATATTTGGGATTTATTAAAAAACTTCAAACTAAGCTAGCAAGCTCTACTGCCTTTTCGTAATTTTGATCAGTTAATTGCATTTGATTTAATTTTTCTTTTGACATTGAATATAAATAAAAAAGGTAAATGGAAATTGGGAATTGGAAACTTGGAATTTATAAAATTGTAAATTAAAATTGATTTAATAATTACTCGTCACTAGTAACTCGTTACTGTTTAATTATATTCAGATTTTAAATTTTTGCAAATATTTGGGGCTATTTTTAAATTTCTGAGAATAATTAGAATCCCTGAGAATAAGAAAGTTTAAATGAATTTTCGTAAAAAAAATAATTTACTGTTGAGATAAAAAAATGAAATCTTATACTAAATTGCATAACAGAATATAAAATAAGATAATCAATACCCGCCCCGCAACTGCGGGGTATAAATTCATTTCAGATTAAAACATTTCGGATTAAAAGATATTTTAACTTATTAAAAACAAAAAATGAAAAAAACAAAATTACTGATTATTTTTTTACTATGAATTTTTTTGTGATGAATAACGCGACAAATCAAAACTCAACGATACCAACTCAATCAACCAGTCATCAAAGAATGAAAAATAAATATAAACTGATTACTAAAATCGATATCGCAAGTAATAAGCACGAAAGATTTGAAATTAGCTAACCCAAAATATGAACGTTTTGATGAAATATATAATTTATTACAAAATTCTTATTATGACAAAGAAAAATTAAATAGCTGATTGATGATTCAAAGCGCATTAAAAAGTTATGTAGATGCAATTGATGACCCATATACTTTATATATGGATATTCAACAAAATTCGTGATTTCAAACTGAATTAAAATGAGAAATGAATTTTGAATGAATAGGAGCAGTGGTAACTAAAAAAGATTATTATGTGATGATAGAAGAAGTTTTGAAATCTTCTCCTGCTTTTGATGCTTGATTGATTGCTTTGGATAGAATAGTAATGATAGATTCTTGATCCACGAAAGATTTGGACATAAACCAAGCTGTTGCAAAAATCAGATGACCAAAATGAACAAAAGTAAAATTGATAGTAGAAAGAATTAAAAAAGATGGACAAAAAGAAGTTTTGGAAAAAGAAGTTTTAAGAGATAAAGTTTTGGTGCCTTCTGTGACGAGTGAAATCTTTACATGAAAAAATAAAATTTGATACATAAATATATCTATAATATGAGAAGAAACAGAAAAATTATTGAAACAAAATATAAATGATTTTAAAAATCAGAATATAAAATGAATTATTTTGGATTTGAGATGAAATTGATGATGACTTTTGCCTATTGCCGTTGAAATATCTTCTCATTTTGTCCCAAAAGATAAGGTAATAGTTACTGCCAAATATAAAATTTTTAACGATGAAATTTATAGTTCCAAATGATATTCTGATTTACAAAATATACCAATAGTGATTTTAGTTGATTGAATGACAGCATCAGCTTGAGAAATTATAGCTCTTGCATTGCAAGAACAAATCTGAGCAAAATTAGTTTGAACTCAAACATTTGGTAAATGATCTATACAAACAATGGAAGAATTTACTGACACAACTTCTTTGAAATATACGATATGAAAACGATATTCTCCAAGCAACAAAAATATAGATAAAATTTGAATTACTCCAGATTATATAATTGAATTTGACAAAGATAAATATATCAAAGATAAAATTGATAATCAATTAGAAAAAACCAAAGAAGTTATAAATCAGCTTATAAAAAAATAAAAAAGCATCAAAGCCAAAAAAGCCACAAAGCATTAAAACTCGCAAGTTCTATAGCTTTTCCTGCTTTCTATAGCTTTCTATAGCTTTCTAAGCAATCAAACTATTTGTATTAAAAAATATTAAACATGCAAAACTTTGAAGAAAATATAATCAAAAAAATTAAAGCACAAGACCAAAATGCTTTCAATGAATTCTATTTGAAAACAGTAGATATGTTTTTTCGTTATATAGGAGCAAATTATTTTATACAAAAAGCTGATGCCGAAGATATAATATCAGATTTTTATGTAAAATTTCGAGAAGCGTGCAAAAATTTTGATGAAACTTGATCTTTCACTGCGTATTTTTGGACAATTTTTAAAAATACTATAAAGGATTTTTTCAAGAAAAATTCTGATCTTAGTTTCACTGAAATGCAAAATAATGATGAATCAATAGATATCGACGATATTTTGAAAGATGATTTTGATTTAACAAAATTTTTGGAAAATGATTTTAAATTTGAACAAATCCAAAATGCAATTAAAAAACTTGATAATATAAGTAAGGATATAATATATTTTAAATTTATAGAAGAAAAAACAAATGAAGAAATATCTTTGATAACATGAATATCAAATGATAATATAAGACAAAAAATATCAAGAGCTATCAAATATCTCAAGACTCTTTTGGAATCAAAAAGCTAATATTATTTTAAAAAATGTCAATCCAAAGTTATCAAATCCGACCATCGCTTATAGTTTAAATGCCAGTTCAAAAGCCACAAAAACAAAACAAAAATATAATGCTTGTTTTAACCAAAGAATCTCTTGAAATACGATTACCGTATGCTAATATGGTTTCGTACGAAGTACTCTTTTTATTTAATAATTATTCGCACAAATGACAAAAACAGCTCTTATTGCAAGTCTTGCTGAAGAATTAGGCGTTTCTAAAAAATTAGCTTCAGAATTAGTTAACGCATTCATCGGTACAGTTATTGCATCAGTTAAGAAAACATGAGAAGTTAGATTACAAGGATTTTGAACTTTCAGAGCATCTAAAAGAAAAGCTAGAGAATGAGGAAAACCACAAAAACCTTCTCAAAAAATCAAGA
>JBBABP010000038.1:0-6252 GCA_041657585.1 Candidatus Absconditabacterales bacterium
AAAGTAAACCATCATCAAAAAACATTTGAAGCTTCGGCTGGCTTATCTCAATTGTTTTTTATAGTTATAAGTAACTCTAATTTTGATCATTTTGCAACGGCATTTCATCATCACAAAAGTCAAATAGAATCAACAATACTTAGATCTACTCATGGAATTATTTTTTGTTCTTTGCATTGAGAATATTTATAAGTTTGAAAATTCCCATTTATAGTGCCATCATAACACCATAATTTTGTACTAAATTTTTCGCACGTTTCTGGATAAGTAGTTCAAGTTACAGAATATCACATTACTTGATTTCAAGTTCAATGTTTAATTGTTCATCAATTTCGTTGGTCACAGCTTTTTGGAGCTAAAACTTCACATTTAGAATATTGATAAATTTGATACCATCAATTTATAACTCAATTTTCACAAGATAAATTTGTACTATATTTTTCGCATGTTTCGTTAAATGCAACTCAAGTAACGGAATATCAAATTATTGGATTTCAGTGATATATAATTCATCAACTTCGTTGTTTGCAATTTTGTGGTAATCAATCTTTGCATTGAGAATATTTATAAATTATATAATCTCCATTTATATTGCCATTAAAACACGATAATTGCGTGCTAAATTGATTACATTTATTTGGCCAAATAGTTCAAGTCACTGAGTATCAAGTTGTCTGTATTCAAGCAAGTATTGTTCATCAATTTCGTTTTTTGCAATCTTGTGATAATCAATCTTTACATGATTTGTATTTATATTTGTTAGCTATCATAGATCAATTTATTAATCAATTTATGCAAGACAATTTTCCGCTAAATTGGTCACATGTTGTGTTAGGAGTATAAACCAAATCCATAGAATATCAAATTACTGATTCTCAACTTTTTATAGTTTCTCATCGTGGCAATTTACAATCTCAAGTCGCAGCATTTATTTTTCAAACAAAAAATATTCAAGCAAATAAAGTTAAAAACAAAATCGCTTTTAAGATATTTTTTTTAAAATATTTTTTAATTATTTTTCTCATATTTTTCATTTTTTTGTAAAAATATTTTTTGTTCCGATATAAGTAGGATTTAAAATATCATTAAACACATAAAACAAAAGTATTCTAATTTCTCTAGCTATTGGTAAATTAGGCAGATGATTCCATTTCACTAACATAAATAAATATCTCGATAAAATCAAAATCCATGGCAAATAATTTATCCACACACTTCAATCAAAATTTCAAAAATAAAAATAAATTATCAATAATATAATTCAGATTCAATATTCTATTTTTATTTTTCATATTTCTTTGACATCATACAAATGCGAAAAGTCTTCTTTTTCTTTATCCCAAAAATAATTGATATTCAAATTTTCCGATTTTTTAAATTTATTTACTAAATATTTAAATCAGAATACTAAACTTCATGTGATATATCATCGCAATTCTTCGGGATTTTTTTTGAAACATTTATTCAATTTATTCTCCAAATCTACTGACAAAAATTCCATACCAGACATCAAAAGTCAAATTCTGATTATTATCAAAATTAGCATCACATCAATCAAAAAAACATTTCATATCAAGGCAATTAAAACAAAAAATCATCGAAATAAAATAGATTCTTTCAAATATCGATTTGGCTTATCAAAGTTATGAATTTTATACCACAAAAAAATATTATAAATCGGAATATAAAAAAGAAGAATATTTTTTTTGTTTATATTCAATTCATATTTTTTAAATAAATTTCCATCATCTTGGAATATTTTAACATCAGCGAGAATGCAAATTATGCCAATTAACATCAATAAAATCAAAATAATTATACTAATCCAATAAATTAAATTAAGCAAACCGCTATTTATTAAATAATTTGAAATTCATGATGTAATTGTAATTATCAAAAATATTATTCCAATATATCATAGTTTGATATATCAGTTTACAAATTTTTTTTCTTCTTCATTGATTTCAACATTTCATTTATTCAACATATATTTTATCAAAGGAGAAAAAAACATTAGTGCGGCTAATGATAATTGTATTTTGTTGATTTTTTTTGCATTAATTTCTTCCATCGTAATTTTAATAAATAAATATCAATTACCAATATTCCAATTTTCTAATTTCGCCTCTCCATGCCTGCCCCGCACTTTTTGCTACGGGGAAATGGGGAGGTTGGGTAGGGTCCTATTCTCTTCTCGTAACATTAGTTGTCAAAAATAATTTTTCATCTGGTGATGCTAATATTTTTATTCCAACATGTTGATTTCAGGCGAATATCAATCATTCTCAAATTCCACATGAAACAAGTCTTCTTTGCTCTGCTTCAGAAAGTCACAATAATTCATTAAGTGATCTAATAGAAGTAGTTGATTGTTTCAAAAGTATTTGTAAAGCTGAATTTGATATTATCGGCTTTCAATATTTGCTTTTTGTGAAATCTTCAATGTCTTGAGATATTGTAGTTATTCATACTCAATATTTTCTAGCTCTTTTTACCAATCAATACAAAAATTCTGCAGACACTTCATTTTGTAACATTATCCATGCTTCATCACAAGCTATCAATCTTTGCTTTTTTTGTGATCTTACTTTTGTCCAAATAAAATTTAAAACATTAAACATTGCAGGAGTTTTCAACGCATCTTCCAAATCTCTTATGCTAAACACAGTCATTTTATTATTAATATCTATGTTTGTATAATTATTGAAAACTTTTCCAAAAGTTCAATTTACATATTTACTCAATCTCAAAGCTAATCTTTCTCCTCCATCCATTCATTGCAAAACATTCATCAAATCTCACATCAAAGGAGATTGTTTTCATTCATAATTATCGTCATTTAAAGAAAATCATTTCAAAGCATAAGTATTTTGTAATGCTTTATCCATTACTGCATCTTCTTCAGGAGTACATTCTCATATTAAAGTTTTAAACATCCCAATCATAGTCATTATTTGGCTTCTAAGAAGATCTCATTTTCAATAATCAACATCTTCAATTTTTGGTGGTATATCAAAAGGATTCAAAAATTGTTGTGAATTAGTTGCAATATTTATGTAAGTTCATCATACTTTTTCACACAAAGCTTTATATTCATTTTCAGGATCGATAATTATTACATCAATTCAATTTATTAAATATCTCAAAGCTTCAAGCTTGACTGTGAATGATTTTCATGCTCATGATGTGGCTAAAATTACGCTGTTCATGTTTGGTAATTTCATATCAAATCTATCAAAAATCACAAGTCATCCTGTATGCAAATTTATTCCATACAAAATTCAAGTATCACTTACCATATCATTTGATATAAAAGGAAAACTTCATGCCAAAGAAGACGTCACACTGCTTCTTACAATTCAAAGTTCGTCAACGCAAATTGGCAATGATGAATTAAATCATTCATCCATTCTTTGAATAGCATTTTTTATTTTGATTCAGTATCAAGCGATTTTTTGTTCAATTTTTTTTCATTCTTCTTTCAACTTATCTTCAGTTTCTTCATAAAGATTTATATAAAAAGAGCTTTCAAAATATCTTTCTTCACGTGTTGTTAATTTTTCTCTAATCATTTCTACATCTTTATATTGTTGTTCAATTTCTATGTCGATGGTAATTCATTTTTGAATTGCATCTTTGACTTCAGCTTTCAATTGAGTTGCCCTATTTTTTAACATTGATTGTATTGCACCATCATCTTCTGGATAGATAAACCAAGTAGCATCCCATTTTGCATGGAAAGACAATATATCTCTAGTTCGCAAAGCATCTATATATGATGGATAACTTTGTGCATAATAAGTTTTACCAAAAAGTCCTGAAACATTGTAGCGAATAGGTTTAAATTCCCAGTAAGAAGGAGCAATATGTGATTTATAGTCAGAAATTACTGAATTATATTGGTTTTCAGTTTCCAAAATATACTTTCTCAATTTGCTTGTTAATTTTTTATCGTCATATTGATCATCAGGAAGTTCAAGCAAATACTTAATTTGATCTCTGAGTTCTTTGTCTTTTATAATTTCATTATCAGGAATTATTTCATCTTTCTTTTGCTCTCATTTTTTTTGCATCAAATTAGGAAACAAACCAGCCACAATTTTATCAAAAAAAGAAAAATTAAATCAGAATTTTTTCTTTTCTGGAGCCACAAAAAATGGATATCAACCACTTGAAATATATGCTGTATAATTTGTGTCATAAACTATATTCAAAACGCTGTCAGTCATTGCTCAATAAATTGATTAAAAATATACATCTAAATTATATTCAAAACAGCATAGTTTATCAAAAACTAAGCATTTTTTCTTCTTTTTAGGTTGACAAAAAACGGAAAAGTGATTTAGTCTTTAGTCGATGGTCGATAGAGCGTTGAAAAAAAGAAAACATAAACATTGTCATTGCGAGAAGCTTCTTTGCGACGAAGCAATCTAATTTTAAATGTTTAAGATTGCTTTGCTACGGCGTGCAGGCTCGCAATCTTTTAATATTTTAGTCTTTTAATTTTTTAATCTAATTATATTATTGAATCCGCCATCCAATCTATTTTAAATCACTTATTTGCAAGATTTAATTTTGTATAAACTATATCCATGAAATTTCTCAGATTTTCTCATTTCAAAATTATGTTATATCTATATTTTCCAAACATTTTATAAATTAATGGGGGAGTTGAATAAATTTCCAACTCTTTCATCAAATATTTTTCTTTGAGATATAATAATTCTTTATATAGTTTATCTACTTTTGTGAACAATGTTTCCTCAATCTCATTTTTATAAAGTATCACGCAAAGTTCGACAAATGGTGGATATTTATTTTCTAATCTAAATTTATTATCAAAATCTGAAAATAAATTTCTATCCATTTTACAAGCACAACGAATGCTATATTGATCTGGATCAAAACTTTGAACTATAAAATTTGCAGTGCTATGTTTTACAAATCACTCGTAAAGAAAATAGAAATTTTTCTCTGTAGCAGTATAATCAGGAATATTTAATCACAAATCTGCATTCAAATAAACAATCAAGTCCAATGGATAATTTTTTATAGGGGTTGTTAACAAAGAAGTTCAAATAACAATCTGACTATTTAAATTCTCAAAAATTTTATTTATTTTATTCGGAGAATTGGCAGTTTCAGACTCTATTATGGATGATTCAATTTTAAACTTTTCTTTCAAAATTTCTGCTACTTTTTGAGTTCAGATTCCAAATTCTTTTATTTTATTTGATTTACATTCAGGGCAATTTTTTATAACTTCATATTGTGTTTTGCAAATATGGCAAAGTCAAATTGTATCTCAACTTGATATTTTATGATAACTTACACTTACAGAACATCTTTTACATTTAGGCATATAACCACAATCATGACAAATTATTCCATTTGAATAACCCTTTTTGTTGACCAAAATTCAGATTTTTTTTCATTGTTCCAAATATTTTTCAATTCATTGCAAAGCTAATTGGGAAAAATGATAATCCAATTCTTTGGTCATATTTACAAGAAAAATATTTTTTTCTGTTCAATTTATTTGATGTTTAAATAGTTCGTAGTTCATAAAAATTTTAAATCAAAATTAAAAGCTTCGCAGACTCACTTTTTGCCATTGCTGCAAAAAGTAAGCAAAAAAATCTAGTCAATTTTAGTATTCTATTGAATATAATTTATCAAGTTAAGTATACTAACAAACCTCCTCCCCATAAAAATGGGGCCCAGTCGGTTTGTTAAGTTTAATATTAAATTGAATATTCAAATGACTATCTCATACAGTAAAATTGACGAATATAAATCTATAAATTTTCAATTCCCAATTCCCAATTTCTAATTCCTCTTTTTCTTATTATAATAAAATTGATTTTGACTGCAAAACAATTAAAGTAAATAATCATAAAAAATTTAATTCACTAAATTCTCAATGATACTTTGACTAGCTCCAATGGACTGATTTACTGATTGTGCTTTTCGCATCATAACGAAAGAAATTTTTGAAAAATATAACACAAATTCTGATCATTCATTATTTTTGCGAACAGAATTTATGAGTGCAGATTGATATATTGCAAATCCGATTTGAGTTTGTAAACATCTTCTATCCACCAAATTTGAAAAAAATTTAACACTTCAAATTCACTGATGAAATGAAAAAAATCTTATTAAGACTATCGTTGATGTACAAAAAAAATATTCAGATTTTTTTTCAACAATTGAATTAAATCTTTGATGTCCGGCTAATAACGTTATGAA
>JBBABP010000038.1:6262-11647 GCA_041657585.1 Candidatus Absconditabacterales bacterium
AGGATAAAAAAAATGCGCTTCAAATTATCAAAAACGTCAAATCAAATATTTCACTTCCTTTTGGCATCAAAACAAGAATTGGATTAGACCAAAAAGATAAAGACGAACAAAAAAATCTGATTTTACAAGCAAGCAAATATTGTGATATGATAAGTATTCATTGAAGAACAGTAAAGCAACAATATTGAGGAGAAGTGGATCGAGATTTTATCAAACAAATTAAATCTGAAATTGGAGACGAATGTAAAATTATCTGAAACTGAGGAATCAAATCTTACGAACAAATTTTTTCTCAATCCATAGGTTTAGATTGAATAATGGTATGACAGAGTGCGATTTGAAATCCACGAATTTTCACAAATCATATGCCATCAATACAAGAAAAAAAAGAAATATTATTACAACATTTAGATTTGATGATAGCTCAAGATATTTATCGGCATTTAGAAAAAATTAGAATATGAAAAACCAAATCTGATAAAAAAATAACTATTCAAATGCCAAGCATACAAGATTTAAAAAATCTTATTAATCTTTTCAAAAAAAATATAAGTGATTATGATGAAATAATTTATAAAACATTGATAGAGTTTAGAAAACATCTTTTTTGTTATGTCAAAGGAATGTCTGATTCCAAAGTATTTAAATCTGACATTATTAACGCCAAAAATTATTCTCAATTAACAGAAAGTATAAATATTTTTTTTCAAATAGATTAATTTGTTTTGTCACCCACGCAAATGCGGGGTTCGCAACCACAAGAATTTTCGAATAAATTACCACTTTCATTTTCCAATTTCCAATTTCCAATTCCAAGTTCCTATATTATTTCTCTCCTAATAGATTTTTCAAGTTTAACCAAAATTTCATGAACAATTGTTCAACTTTGTTCAGCTAAATTTTTTATTGAATTTTTGGATTCAGGTTCCATGCTAACAATTTCAATTTCATCATAAATTTTTGCTTCATTGTTTATTTCGCAATTACAAATATTCATACAAATAGCGCCAACTTGTTTAAAATATTGTTTGTTAAATTTAAAAAATATTTTTCAACTCAAATTTCTTCCAAGTCATTCTGCGTATCAAAAAGGGATAACTGCAATTTTTTCTTTTGTATTTGCTTTTCGTTCCATGTTATAACTAATGCCTTCTCAAAAATTAATTTCATGTAATCAAATAATTCTTGAACTTATAGATAATGCTGGTTTTAATTTCATTAATATTTTAAAATCTTTGTCTTTTGTGTCCAAACAATTGTATCCATAAAGTCATATTCATGGTCTATAAGCATTAAAAAAATCATTATTTATTTTAATGATTCCAGCTGTATTGCCGATATGTCTTCGTGTAGGAGTATGTCCATAATTTATAATTTCATAATACATTCTTTTGAAAATTTCAATTTGTTTTTCGATTCCATTATTTTCAATCTTATCACCACTGTGCAAGTGTGACATTACACCAGTCACTTGAATTTTTTTTGCTAATTTTAATTCTTCCAAAAAATTAATCAGATTGTTTTCATCTATTCATTCTCTATTCATTCATGTATTCAAAAAAACGTGAATTCTGATTTTTTTATTTATTTTTATAAAATATTTTATTGTTTCAACGTTATAAACACAGAAAGTAACTTTTTTAAAATCAAAATTTTTATAATTTTCAGGCAAAGTTTCTCACAAAAGCAAAATTTGTTTTTTTGTCCATTTTTTTACAATTAAATATTCTGGATAACTATCTACAATAATATATTCAGCATTGGTTTTATTCATTATTTTAGAAATTTCTTTCAATCAATGTCAGTATGCATTAGATTTTAATACAGGAAACAAATTTGCGTTTTCTTGTAGTGATTGCAAATAATAAAAATTATGTAAAATGTTTTTTTTATTTATGCGAATTACATTCATGGGTTTAATTCAATAACCAAAAATTTTTTTCAAAAAACATAACATTAATTTTTAATTTATAAATATAAAATCATTCTTACAAAAATTATTGATTACAATAAAAAATACAATACTTAAATTCTATTCTTTATTGTTGAAAATTCAGATTAATTTATTATATTTCAATTGCTTACAAAAAAGCATTAATTTTTATCTTTTTAAAAGCAGTAATGATAGATTATATTGTTTCATCGCTTAGTGCTTTTTTTTCTGATTGACGAAAAATGTATCCAATTTTTATAGTTTTGATTGTCTGAATTATTATTCAGCTAACAAAAGTAATTGTAGATTTAATTAAACATAAACGTTTTTATCGATGACATGTTTTATCTTCATGATGATTTCCATCTTTTCATAGTTGATTGGGTAGTAGTGTTACAATGTTAGTTTTGCTTCACCAGTGATTTGGAAGTGTCTTGTTCGCAGTATCTTTTTGTTTTGGAATTTTATTCGCTTACGATGCCATGAATCTTAGATATGAGGCCTGACAACACGCACTTTATATCAATGATCTCAGAGTAGAATTACAAAATGTATTAGTAAAAAAAGAAAAATCATTATTGAAAGAAAGAATCTGACACACTCCTTTGGAGGTGATGTGATGAATCTTGTTTTGAACAATTTTAACATTCATATTATATTATTTAGTTTATATAAAATAAAGTCGCAAAGGTTACAAAGGTTTCAACCTGCCCGCCTCTTTATTTGGCGGACCTGCCCGCCTCTTTATTTGGCGGGGGGTTACAAGTGTTAAAGACTAAAGACTATCTACTAAAAACTAATTTTTTTTTGTAAAATTCATTATGGCGAGATTTATAGATCAAAAGCAATTTAACATTACAAAATCACATTATAAGGTTATTGAAAAAAAATCAAAAAAATCTGGTTTTTTTATTAAAATCCTTTGGACAATATTTATAGTTTTTATACTTGTATATTGATGATATTTTTTTCTAAAAAAAACAATTTTTGCATTTGAATATACCATAAAAAAAATAAATTATAATTCAGGCGATTTGTCAGAATATAGCAATCAAAGTCTATATAATCAAATCAAAAAAATTATTCTGAATGAAAATTTTTATGTTGTTCGTTGGAACAAATCTAATATTTTAAATCAGATTAAAATTAATTTTCCATTTATTTCAAAATTAAATATTCAATACCTACCAAAAAATAAAATTTCAATTTCTTTGGAATTTATAAAACCTGATCTTATAATAAAAAACCAAAATTTCAAATTCTGAGTTTACAAATGATTTATATTTTCAATAGCTTCTTGAGATAAAATTTGAAATTGAGTTATAACAATAGCTTTGCCAGATTATTTAGAAAATTCAAATAGTATTTCTTGATTTTTTTTCCGTCAATCACCAGAAGAACTTATTGAGCAATTTAATTTAATCAATCAATGATTCCCAAACCCTACTAGTATTCAATATTTGCCATGATGAGAAAGGACAATAGTTTATCGAAATAATAAAAAAATCTATATCAATAATTTAGCTGATATTATACAACAGATTAAAAAATTTGATTTATTAAAAAAATATTATTCAAATTATCCAAAATTAACAGAAATAGACCTTGGAAGTTTAGAAAAAGATAAAATAATTGTTAAATAAAATCTGCCTATAGGCAGATTTGGAACGAGGGAAAAGGAACAAGGGACAAGTAAATTTAGACTTTCCACTCCCGCTTTGCGTGACTTCGCTTCGCTACGCTTTCATCTTTGACCTTTCTACTTTCCCCTTTTACCTTTCTACTTAAGTAATGCTCAAAGATTTTAATTTTTCGTGTATTAATTTATGATGCACAAAAAACCTTGTTGATAGTCAATATCTACTCGGTAAAATTTTTTCTTCAACACAAAAACAAATTGGGCTTAATCTCAAATATTTTTCAGATCCAAAGGATTTTAACGTTCAATATGTTTTTTTAAATACATGTTGATTTCTTTCTACATGAAGACAAGAAATGATAGATGAAATAAAATCTCTTTTGAAAAATAAAAAAAAAATTATTATAATTGGCTGTGGACTTAAATATTTTCAGTTAGCAAAAAATTTTCCAAAATCTGATATCAATTCACAAAAAGAAATTTCATCTCGAAATAAATTAATCAAAAACAAAAATATATCTTTTCTTTCTTGGTCAGATTTGGATAAATTTTCATTGCAATCTATTATTAAACAAAAAAATATTAATTTCACAAATTCAGATTATTTTTTTTCAAATAGTCCAAGAGCATATACCAATGCATCACTATGATTTGAATATCTCAAAATAGCAGAATGATGTGATACTTGTTGCACATTTTGCATTATTCCAAAAATTAGATGAAAGCAAAAATCACAAACTATTCCAAAAATTTTAAGCGAAGTCAAAAATATAATCAATACCTGAATCCAAGAAATTATATTAATTGCTCAAGATAGTAGTAGATATTGAATGGATATTTACAGGCAACCATCGCTTATCAAATTACTTCAAGAAATAGACAAAATTCCTGGTAAATTCCAATACAGAGTCTTGTATGTTTATCCTGATTTTTTAAATTCAAAATTTCTTTTACAACTCCAAAAATTAAAAAAGTTTGTTCCATATTTTGATATCCCACTTCAGCATATATCTTGAGAATTATTAAAAAAAATGTGAAGACATTATTCCACTCAAAATATAATAAATATTTTAAATCAGATTAAAAAAATTTTTCCAATCAGATTCATAAGAACAAATTTTATTATTTGATTCCCTGGCGAAACAGAAAAACATTTCAATCAACTAATTTCTTTTATCAAAAAATTTAATTTCGACAATATTGCACTTTTTGAATATCACGATGAACCTATGGCGGCCTCGTTTAAATTACCAGACAAAGTCAATCCAAAAATAATTAGACAAAGATTTGTTAAATTACAAAAATTAGTTAATCAGATACTAAATCAAAAACAAAAATCAAGAATCTGAAAAATTTATCAATGAACGATAGTCGAAATTTTAAAATGAAAAAAATTTTCAATTCGCCCGCAAATTTCTTCACCAGAAATAGATCCTTGCGACAAAATTAATTTCAATCAACTAATTTCATTTATAACTCAGCAAAAAAAATCAGAAATAAATATTTGAGACAAGATTAATTATAAATTAAAAAACTAAAATATTAAAATTTACCCGCCTCTTTATTTGGCGGGAACTAAAACATTAAAAGATTTCAGGAAAGAAATTTTATGAAAAAATAAAATCTGTTGTAAATCTGTGGTATAAAAAAATGGCAAATCTGTGGTATAAAAAAATGGCCGATAAAAATCAGCCACATTATAAAATTAATCTTTTAATTTTTACAAGCCCCTGTGTTTTGTAGATTTCAATATTTTAATCTTTTAACTTTTTAATCTTTTAATTTTAATTGTATTTATTTTCCAAATAGTAAA
>JBBABP010000039.1:0-10911 GCA_041657585.1 Candidatus Absconditabacterales bacterium
TTTTATTTATATCTTCATCGTTAAGATAATTTACTTCTCTTGATGGAACTTTTGCAAGTTCAAGTTTGTCTGGCGACAAACAATCAATGTCGTTTTTTAAAAGAAATTTTAAAAAAGCTCTGATTGCAACTATGTGATAATTAATTGTTCTTTGTGCCAATCAGTTGCTATACAATGCCATTCTGTAATCTAATATTTGCATGCGATTAAGTTCAGAAATATTTATATCTCAAACAAACTCGATTAACCTATTCAACCATAAACTATAATTTTCTAGAGTTTTTGGACTAACGTTTTTTTCATATTTTAGATAAAATATATATTTTTCTAATAAATTACTAAGTTTGTTTCAAGAAAAATTATTTTTAAAAAAATTATTGTGTTTGTGGAAGGTTTTGGATTTGATCGATTTGTTCTGATTGGATTTGTTGATCTGTTCAGCTTTGTTGTCGATCTGTTGTTTGTCATCATGTTGGTTCTGATAGATTTTGTGAAATTTCATTTTCCGTTGTTGGTATGGTATTTAAATTGTTTAGTTTTTCTAAATATCAAGAAAATTGTCCAATATATTTATCAAGTTCTTGTTTATCTATATTTTCTCAACTTTCAAGTCTTTCAATCAGTTGACTAGATTTTTTTCGTATGTACAAACCATATTTTATCAACAATTTATCATTTGTTGTTTTTCATAATGTCCAAAATTTATTTCATTTA
This sequence comes from Candidatus Absconditabacterales bacterium, assembly GCA_041657585.1. Classification (GTDB taxonomy): domain Bacteria; phylum Patescibacteriota; class Gracilibacteria; order Absconditabacterales; family Absconditicoccaceae; genus JBBABP01. Next base: position 715 of record JBBABP010000039.1, read on the forward strand.
TCTGAAAAATCTTTTAGCTGACTTAATGAAGTTAGTGGATCTGTATTATCTATTATTCCATCAATATCTTGAAATGTGTTTGGATCGCTTATTCAAGATAGATCAGCTGAATTATGTGCATCTCCTGATAAAATATCTCAGCTTAATTCACTTCCTGATAAAATAGTTCAACTTAGTTCACTTCAAGATAAAACATCTCAAGAAATAACATCTCAAGTTAGATTTTCAATATTTGTTTTTCAAGTTCAGAATAAATTTTGAAGTTCAACGGGGAACATTGTTTTGATTATAAAAAATCATAATCAGATAAGAATTAAAAACATTAAAATAAATATCAAAGTTTTTTGTGGAGATCATGTTTTTGCTGAAGGATTGGCGTTTTGTTTATTATAATTTTGAGTCTCATTATTAGTGACTACATTATTATTTGCTTCATTTGTTGTTTGATTTGTATTTTTGATTTGTCACAAAAAATTATCCAAATTTATTGTGCTTGATTTATTTTCTGTTTCTTTTGCGATATTCTCTTTTGTAGAAATTATCTCATCTGTTTTCTTATTTTCTAATTCTCAGCTATTCTCTGTTTTATTTTCTGAAATTATTTCTTTATTGTCTTTTAATCACTGTATAATTTCCATATCTGATTTTAGATTAGTTTTTTGAATGTCAAAATCTTCTATTTTCTTATTCTCTAATTCTCAGTCACCTTGCCTATCGGCAGGAAGGTTTTCTGTTTTTAATTCTCAGACATTCTCTACCTTATTTTTTTCGTCTTCTTCTTTTAACCAAGAATCATCTGAATTTTCAGTCAGATTTAAATTTATATCAATATCATTTTGATCTGATTTATTTTCTTCAGCTTTATTATTTATTTGTGTTGAAGATGTTTGTGATGCACTTGATTGATCGTTTGTTGATGAACTTTCTGCGATGGCCATTAACGTAATTAAAAGATTAAAAATGAATAATGAATAATTAAAAGCAATAAAAGCTAAGAAAGCAATAAGGCCTTTGTGTCTTTCATGCTTTGATGCCTTTGTAACTTCTTAGATTTAAATTATTCTATGAATTGTATTTCAAATTTTCTTAAATCATTTTTTTCAATTTCCGTATTCCATATAATTATATTCAGAAAAATTTATTTGTCAAAAAAATCACGATGGAAATTAATCGTGGTTTTGAGTCAAAATTTTAAATTTTTTTTATCAATGTCTTCACAAAACTATTCCTCGTATTTTTGCTATTGGATATGCCGTTTTAATTGTTTTTGCAATTTCATTTAATGTGGATGAAGTTGTTGTGATGTCATCGACAACCAATATAGTCTCATTTCATTTTAATTTAATATCATTTTTTAATTCAAAACAATTTTCCAAATTACTTAATCTTTTTTCTCTTTTTAAACTTGTCTGAGATTTAGTATTCCTATTTTTTTTTAACAAATCCACAAAATTTAATCAGATTTTTTTTGCTAAAATTTGAGATAATATTTTGGATTGATTATATCATTTCACAAAATATTGTCTGTATCGATGTGATGGAACGAAGGTTAGTAAAACATTATTTTTATTATTTCTAATTTCATTTTGAATTATTTCATTTGTTTGAATAATCAAATTTAATCTGTCTGCTAAAAAATTTCAAATATCTTTTTTGTGATAATATTTTAATTTCAATATTAATTTTTTTAACCAATCTTTGTAATTGAAAGTAATTATCAATCATTCTAAATAATTATTTTTTCTGGCTTTACAATCTATGCAAGTTTCATAATTTTTGGAAAAACGATGACAATAAGGGCAAATTTCCATATGAGGAGTTAATGTTTTTTTGCAGTTTGAGCAAAGATATTCTCAATGTTTGTGACAAGAGATGCAGTATTTTGGGAAAAAGAAATTTAGAAAAATAATTTTTATAATGCTTCGCTTGGACATACTTTTTTTAATTGCAATAAAAGCTTCGCAGACCAACTTTTTGCCATTGCTGCAAAAAGTAAGCAAAAAAGGTCTACCTGCCTGCCGGTAGGCAGGGTCAATTTTAGTATTCTATTGAATATACTTTATCAAGTTAAGTATACGAACAAACCTCCTCCCCATAAAAATGGGACCCAGTCGGTTTGTTAAGTTTAACATTGAATTGAATATTTAAATGACTGTCTCATACAGTAAAATTGACAATTAATTTTGTAGTTTCTAATTAAGTTTTTTTACCAAAATCATTTTCAAATCTTCTAATCAAGATCAATCTTTGACTGAAATTCGTAAATTATCTTCTTGATCGAAATGTTTTTTTAATTCAGCTAATTTATTTTTAGATATTAAATCAATTTTGTTGAACACCAAAATCCTTGCTTGATTTGCTCAGATTTCTTTTAAAATTTCATCTACAACATTTATTCTTTCTTGAACAAATGGATCTGATGCGTCAATAATATGCAACAAAAGTTGGCTTTCTATGCTGTCTTCCAATGTCGATGAAAATGCTTTTATCAATTTTGGTGGCAAATCACGAATAAATCAGATTGTGTCGTTTAATAAAATTTCTTTTCATTGTCAGGTTTCTGGATTTGTTGTGATGTATAATTTACCTACGTTAGTTCACAATGTCGCGAATAATTTATTCTCAACTAAAATTCATTTTCTTGTCATGACATTTAATAGCGAAGATTTTCCCACGTTGGTATATCAAACTATTCCAACTGTTGGGATTCATTTTCTTGTTCTAGAATCTCTGTGAAGTTTTCTCATTTTTTCGTATTCTATTAATTTTTTTGCTATCTTTAGTTCTCTTTCTTGAAGATGTCTTTTCATCACTTCTGTGTTGGTTTCTCAAAGTCATCTCATCGCTCAACTTCATCATCATCATTGACGTGAAAGCTCCATTCACATTCAAAAAATTCTTGGTCACATATGTCTAATTGCTGCAAGTTCTACCTGTAATCTTGCCTCCATACTTGTTGCGTGTTTATCAAAAATTTTCAAAATTAAATCAACTCTGTCCCAAACTTTTGCTTTGATTGGTCTCAGCTCTTCGTTGATTTTGTAGATTTGAGATGGTTTGAGCACGTTTCAAATTATCAAAAGATTAGCGTCAAGCATTTTCATTTCTTGAATTATTTCTTGAAGTTTTCATTTTCCGATATAAGTTCTGTAATCAGGATGATCTTTTTTTTGAAATTTTTTTAGCACCACCAATCATCAATAAGTATTGATTAGATTTTCAAGCTCTCTCATTCTATCATCAAGAATATCTTTATTTATATCTTTGGAAACTATATCGACCAAAAATGTTCTTAAATTTTCTTTGTTTGTTTCCATTGTTGTTTGGTAAATAAAAGTTGGTTATTATTTTATTTTTTTAGTTAAAATTTGCAAACTAAATATACTGATCTTCTATTCTCTGGACTTCCGTCCAGAGTTATAATAGGTCATGCCTTTGGCATTTAATTAAAAAAGTACCATCTTCTATTCTCTGGACTTCCGCCCAGAGTTATAATAGGTCATGCCTTTGGCATTTAATTAAAAAAGTCCCAAAGGGACGTTCTATTTGTTGCTTTGGATGGAAGTCCAAAGTTTTTGTATAAAAAAAATCTAACCATTTTTCATAGTCAGATTTTTATCTCTATCTATTATTTAAATTAGAACGGTAGATCGTCGTCTTTATTTTCTGCGGGTTTTTTTGCTCAAGTTGAGTTTGTTGACGCTCATTCTATTTTCCAAGCGCTGATGCGATTGTATCGTTTAGTTTCATATTCATTAGCTTTGAAATTTAGATAAGCTTTCACTGCATCTCACTGTTTGAATTGTTTGATCAATTCTACTTTCTCTCACAACAAATCTATTGCGATGCTACTTTTAAATTCCTTGTCTACATTTTCATCAAGAATGAAAGTAATTTTTGCGATGTTGTTTTGTCCAACAGTTGTCTCTGCTCAGATTTGTCTAATAATTCAATCGAAGATCATGATAATATTTTTAAAAGTTTAAAACTATATTAGTAACGAGTGACTAGTTAATAGTGACGAATTTTAAATTACTTGTAACTGTCAACGATTCACAGTTCACTATTTTATATATTTTTTAACTTATTTTTCAAGCAAAAGAATTCCATTAAAATCAGTAAAATTATTCAGATATTTAGAAAAATATCAGCCAGATTAAAAATAGGAAAATTTAATATTCAAATATTTATAAAATCTCTAACTCAATGCAAAAAAATTCTATCAATCAGATTTCATAATGTTCAAGCTAACAAAAATGCAGTGATCGTGATATTTATTTTTTGTTTTAGATATAAAAAAATTATAAAAATCAGACCCAATAAACTTAAAATAATTATAAAAATTCGGGGGAGTGGAACTGACCAAGAAATTCAGCTATTGAAAGAAGCTTGTATAAAGCTTGAATCACTACCAAAACTTTTGTTATAAAAAACATATTTAGTTCAAAGATCCAAAACTAAAAGTAATGTACTCAGTATAATTAATATTCTATTTCTCTTCATTTTCTTTTTCGGTTCTTTCTCTAAATTTGATAATTAATGGAACTCATATAAACCCAAAATGTTTTCTGATGACGTTGTCTATCCATTTTTTAAATGCAAAATTAGCTCTGTCTTTGTGATTTACAAACGCGATAAATGTTGGCGCATCAACGTCGGTTTGTGTGATATAAAAAATTTTACAAATTTTATTTTTTGGAAACCTTGGCGGTCTTGTAATAATTTCTGTGCTAATAATTTTATTCAATTTATTTGTTTCTATTCTTTTGTTAACTTCCTGTTTTATGTTTTTGATCATGTCGAAAATATCATTTGTGCCTGTTCAGATTTTTGCAGAGATTGGAATTATTGGAATGTGTTTAGCAAAATTAAGATGAAATTTGGCTTTTTCTACCCCTATTTTACTTTCTTTGTTATTTAACAAATCTGTCTTGTTCAGACAAAAAATAATTGGCAGTGCGATGTGTTCGATTTCATGCAAAATTGTTTTGTCTCTGTGTGAAATATCTTCTACTGAGTCGACCAAAAAAAGAACTATCGGTCTGATAAATTTTAACATATCAAGTGTTTTGTCATAAGCGATTTTTTCTATTCAATGCATACTTCATTTATTTTTTATTCCTGCCGTATCGTAAATTGTATATTTTTGTTTTCAATACTGAAAAGATCCGACTATATAATCACGAGTTGTTCAAGGTAGATTTTCCACTTTAGACAAATATTTACCTACGAATTTATTAAGTAACGTAGATTTTCCGACGTTTGGTTTTCACATTATCGCTATGGCAATTCAGTCAGGTTTTTGGAATTTAGTTTCTTTTTCCTCTTCTGTGTTTTTGAAAAATCATTTTCAAATCTGATCTTGAAAATAATCTGAAACCATCATTTTTAACAGGTCTATATTTTTTCATTTCTTGCCACTGACTCAAATAATTTTTTCAAATCATAAATGATGATAATCTGCTGTAGCCATATCATATTCTTTTTCTTTGTAATTTTTGTCTATTTTATTTATCACCAAAATGGTATTCTTTTTTTTATTTTTTCAAATGATATAATCGAAAATCGATGATTCTTTTGCTGTAATGCCAGCACTATCATCAATTACAAAAAGAATTAAATCAGATTCATCAATTATTTTTCTTATAAATTTTTGTTCGGCTTGAAAACTTGAAAGTCCTGGACTATCAAAAAATGATACACTGCCCAAATCATCTATTTGTGTTTGATGTTGAATAATGTCTGTTGTGGTTCAGTGTATATCTGTAACTATAGCTCTAAACTGTCATATTAATCTGTTAAACAATGTCGATTTTCAAACATTAGTTGCTCATACTATTCATATTTTCATAAATATTTTTTTATGGTTGGAATAAAGTTTCTGGAGTGAAGATTACTTTTTTTACCTGATTAAATTGCATTGCTGTTTTGCTTATTGAATTTGCCAATATCAACATACGTGCAGATCATCAATCAGTGAATCAAGGAACGTCGTTAAATTCTAAGGTTAGCGTTCAGTCGTTTTGTAAATCAGCATTTAACAAACTGAATTTGTCGTTTGGAAATTCCGTTGTAAATCATTTAGCTGTTTCATCTTTGTTCAAATCTCATTGAATCAATAAATTTATAGTATCTTTAATGACGTCGTTTGATTGAGGAATGATACGATAAATTGGCAATATAGAAGTCACATTTACTTGTTGACTGGCAGGTAATTTTTGATCTTCAGTCTGATTAAAATAAAATAATTTAATTGTCGTTGGTCAGTTTGTTTGCAAAACTTGTCAATTTAATTGGTCTTTGTTATTTATTTTTTGAAATATGGAATCCAATTGAGATTGAATTAAACTAAGCTGATTTTTGATTATTGTTTCATCTTGTGAAGATACATTGTTCCCACTTCAAGAAATATTGCAAACTTGTTTTCATGGAATAAATCGTCATCAAATTTTGATTGATAATTCTTTATCAAATAATCTAATATATGATCGAAACAAAAAAATTACAACTAACCAGAATAAAGTTGTCCATAAAATTTTTTTCATTTTTTTATTTAAAATGATAAAATTACATAAAAAGAAATTGGTAATTAGTAATTGGAGTATTAGTAACCCACCAAAAAAAGAGGTGGGCAAGTTGGAATATTGGTTACTTGAATATTATTTTTTTACCACATAGGAATTTCAATAATTCCTATTCTGCTAAAGCAGGGTAAAATATCCAGAAATGGTTATTTTATATCTCAACTTGATGTTTTTTCTAGTACTGGTTTTTCCAAAATTGGATTTGCTTTGATTTCACTAACCACTGGATTTCATATTTTAGTAGAGATTTCATCTAATTTTGTTTGCATGTTAATCAATGTAGTTTGAATATTATTTATTCAACTCAAAGTTGGATCTTCGATTTGTCAGCTAAGAGAATCTATTTGAGCTCCATTATTTATTCGAGAAGCTACTTGTCATCATAAATTTGGATTAAAAGATTTTAAATAAAATCAGAATAAAACAAAAATAATTAACCAGAATAAAGTTGTTCGTAAAAAATTTTTCATTATTTATTTTTAATAAACTAAAAAACTTGATTGAGTGATATTAATTTTTTGATTACTAAAATCAAATTGAAATTTTTTCATGTAATTTTTTCATTGGTTGTTATTGCTTCGCAGACTCACTTTTTGGCATTGCCCCAAAAAGTAAGCAAAAAAGTCTAGTCAATTTTAGTATTCTATTGAATATATTTTATCACGTTGAGTATACGAACAAACCTCCTCCCCATAAAAATGGGACCAAGTCGGTTTGTTAAGTTTAATATTAAATTGAATATTCTAATAACTATCTCATACAGTAAAATTGACGTTTATATTTTATTTAATTTCCAATTCCTAATTCCCGATTACCAATTCCTAATTTATTATTTTTTGAAAATCTTCTGGCAAAAATGAATGAAGATGAATTTTTTTATTTCCAAACATATCGTAAAAAGAATAATCTGTACAGTGGAGGAGCTGTCTTTTGATATCATAAAATTTATACAAAAGTCTGTTCGCCACAGGATTGCCATAAACCAAATCTCACAAAATAGGAAATCAAGCATCGGCCAAATGAACTCTAATCTGATGCATTCTTCACGTTTCAATTTTAACTTTGACTACAGATATTTCTCAAAGATTAGGATCAGTGATTGTTTTATTATTTCGACATTCACTAATTGCTTTTACCCCATATCTTGTATTTACAACTGTTTGTCATATATTTAGTTTTTCGTTAAATTGTTTTTCTAATGGTTTGTCTATCAAAAGATGTTTTGGAAATTTACCAGATACTACAGCAAAGTAATATTTTTCTGTTTCTCTTTCTCTTACCAATTTGTTGATATATTTAAGTGCTTCGTAATTTTTTGCTGCCAATAAAATTCAAGATGTTTCTTTGTCTAATCTATATGCGAAAGATGGTTTAGATGTTGAATTTGTTTCAGAATTTAAGTTTTTATTATTCTCTGTTAATTTTTGTAAGTAGTCATTCATAGACAAATCGTTTCGATGAGTGTTGCTTGGATGGATGACTATTCAGGCAGGTTTATCTAGGCAAATTCGATTATCATCTTCGTACAAAATTCGTTTTTTTATTTTTTCTATATCTATTTTTTTAAGCGATCTTTCTTTTGGACTGACTAATTTTGATTTATCTTGGCTTCATAAGTCTGCCTTTTCATCAATTATTATCTTATCGCTAATTTTTAATCTGTAATTTTCTTTTACTTTTTTGTTATTGACTTGTGCTTTTCATGTTCTTATTCGTGAATATATATCAGATAATTTAACTTTTGGATAAATTTTAAAATATTTTCTCAAAAATCTATCAAATCTTTGTTGTGAATTGCTATTGTCTATTGTTATTTGCATTGGTTAATGACGTTTTTGTAAAAATTAGTTTAAAAAAACTAACTTTAGTCTGATTTTATTTATATGTTTTTTGTTTGCAAGTATAAGTATTTTGTATCTGATCTTATAGAATATGATCTATTCATCTATAATTGATATGATGGTTTATAAGCTGATTTCAGATTTGGTGTTTGGATAGACTATGATTTCATAACATATTTGTGTGTTGAAGATACAATATTATGTAATAAAGATTGAAAAAGTAAATCCACAATTTAGTAAAACAAAAAACCCCATAACTTTTATTTCAGGGTTTTTCGTGGTTGTTATACTATATTATCGGAATAATAATTTGTTATTAATTATTTATTGGCTCTCATCATCATAAGCATAACGAATCATCTAAGCTCTTTTAGTTCTGGATTTGTGTTTGTTATAATTTCATTTTTTTTAAGTGCATTTAAATGATTGAGATAGTATGGTGTTCAGCCATTGTATTTAGTGCCGTAGATTGCTCTAGAAAGAATTGTCCCAAACTGGGCTCTTGTTACTTCATCTTTCGGATTAAAATTTTCATTTTGAATAGTTCCATCAGAATTCCATCACATCAATCAAAGTTGACATGAAATTTTGATATATAATTTTATTTCTGATGTTTCATTATCTACATCATTAAAATTACAACTTAATCATGTGTTTATTGTTTTTCACAAAACTTTGATAGCATAGTTTGAAACCATTTTTGCCATGTGTGATCTGATTAATTTTCATTCCATATCTGCTTTTTGGATTGTGTTCATTGTAGTTATGCGATTAGCAAATGCATATTTGTAAGCATCATTTAATTCGACAGAAAAAGGAGATCACTGAATGTTTGGTGCGTTGAATCATCAAGTATCTAAATTAGATCAGCTTGAGATAGTGCAAGAATTTCATGCTTGTCATCCATCACAACTTACTCAACTTTTTTTGATATATATTCAATCTGTACAAATAAGATTTGATAGTGAACACGTAGGAGTGACTGTTCATCATCATCAACCACCACCTCAACCTCATCCATTATTATTTGATGTTGTGTTTGCGACACAAGAATTGCTACTGAGTGTATAATTAGAATTACAAGTAATTACGCAAGTATTTGAATTTACTGAGCCATTAGAAACGCTTGCAGGAGAGCAGGGAAGTGTGACTTCTATCCCATTAGAAAGTGAATTTGATCAATTGATGCTTCAAAGAGACTCTGATGCCAATGATATGCAAAGTGGTGTGGATATCAAAAGTCAGATTAAAATTATTTTTTTTGAAATTATTTTTTTCATTTTTTAGAGCAGGGTTATAGATTTAAAAATTAGTCGTCTTGTTGTTCTTGTGCATAAATTCAGTAAGTCGTTGTATAAACTCATCCTGCGCCTGATGGTATCTTGTAAAACAAATCTATATAAACCTGTCTTCATCATAGCGTAATGTCGTGATCTATAGAACTTATGTTTCCACTTATAGTTGTATATGAAGTTCATGTTAATGTGGTTCATGTACTATAATCGTCTGTTCAATTTTCTGAAACTTTTACTAAAGCATTATCTGCTGTTGCCATTGCAGTTGCTCCATTACTTCGATTTGCTAACTTGAATTGTAGAAGAGTTTCAGCCAAACTATTAATAGTTAAATAAAATCTGAAATGATATCAGTTTGAATAATCTCAAGCAACAGTTGGTCAACTATTTGAAATTCTATCAATTGAATGAACTATCATTCAGCTAGATGATTTGGCTGTCGTGAATGAAACAGTGTCGGTTGTGTTATTGCTTCAT